>SKIG01000155.1 GCA_007116535.1 Psychroflexus sp. | reverse complement strand
CAAAAAAGGAAATACTTCATCTTAGGAACTAAATTTTAGATAAAAAGTAAAAATACATTATTTATTCTTGTTTCTAAAATTTCGTTCCCATTCCCAAGAACTTGAAATCATTTCAGAAAGATTTTTTTCTGCAACCCAACCTAATTTTTCTTTGGCCAAATCAGTTGAGGCAAATAAAAAAGGGACATCGCCAGGTCGCCTATCAGTTATTTCATAATTTAATTTTTGGCCACTAACTTCTTCAAAAGTTTGAATCACATCCATTACAGAATAACCAATTCCAGTCCCTAGGTTGAAAATTTCATAGTTTTTTTTTTTTTTTTTATCTAATAGACGCTGTATAGCAACTACGTGTGCCTTTGCTAAATCTACTACGTGAATATAATCGCGAATTGGTGTTCCGTCTTTGGTAGGGTAGTCGTTTCCAAAAATCATTAATTTTTCCCTAACTCCTGCTGCTGTTTGCGTTATATAAGGCATCAAATTGTTGGGTATTCCGCTGGGTAATTCACCTATTAAACCCGAATCGTGCGCACCAATCGGATTGAAATAACGCAGTGAAATAGCCGCAAATTTATCTGTTGAATCGATAAAGTCCTCGAGAATCTCTTCGGCTACTTTTTTGGTATTTCCGTAAGGTGAAAAAGGACGCTGTGTTTGTTCAGACTCTGTAATAGGCAAGGTCTCAGGTGTTCCGTAAACTGTTGCTGAAGATGAAAAAATAAAATTGTTCATCTCCAGTTCATGCATTGCAGAAAGACAATTGATTAGCGAAAAGAAATTGTTTTGATAATACATCAAGGGCTTTTGCACAGACTCACCAACGGCTTTATGAGCTGCAAAATGAATCACTCCACTTGCCTCTTGATGCTCCTTAAAGAAAGAATAACAAGCTTTTTCGTCTTTTAAATCTAAATTCACAAAAACAGGGCTTTTGCCTGTTATTTGTACGCTTCTGTCTATGGTTTCTGCAGAAGAATTTGACAAATCATCTACAACGATAACGTCAAAACCACTTTGTTGAAGTTCAATAACTGTGTGCGAACCAATATATCCGCAGCCTCCTGTAACTATTACTTTAGATGCTGTTGCTTTATTCATGAGTTATGTTTTTAAATCGCCTACAAAGATATATAAAAAAATAATTTATGCATACTAGTACCTACCAGTTGTTTAATTTGAAATTTTATATATCTTTGTCACATGCGAATAATTCATATCAACGAACGTTCTAAAGTACCTAAGTACAAGCAAATTGTTTCCTCAGTTGAAGCTGCTATTATTACAGGCAAACTAAAAAAAGGGGACAGATTGCCATCACTTAATGCAATTCGTATGCGTCATGAGCTATCCAGAGACACTGTATTAGTAGCTTTCAATGAACTTAAAAACAGAGGTATTATTCGCTCGGTAGTAGGTAAAGGTTATTATGTAAACAGTGAAGATATTGCTGTTACGCACAAAGTTTTTGTTTTATTTGATGAATTAAATTCCTTCAAAGAAGACTTGTACAATGCATTTTTAAGTGGCTTGAGCGAAAACGTTCAAGTGGATGTGTTTTTTCATCACTTAAATAAAAAAACATTTGAAAAAACAATCCAAGACAACATAGGAGAGTATAATTATTATGTGATTATGCCTGCCAATTTACAGCAAACTTCAGCATCAATTAAACTATTACCCGAAGAAAAGGTATATATTCTTGACCAAGTAAATGATGAACTAGCTCATTACCCTGCAGTTTTTCAAAATTTCAAAAAAGATATTTTTGAAGGGCTTGAAAAGCTAGAATCACATATTGACAAATACAATGAAATTTACCTGCTATTTAGTTCAGAAAAGCAACCTATAGGTTTAAAACTTGGCTTTCAAGAATTTTGTTTAAAACACAAAAAAAAGCATACTATTCTTAACGAATGGAAAAATTTAGAATTAAAAAAGAATGCTGTTTATATTGTTCTAGATGACCGAAGTTTACTTACCGTAGTCAAAAAAATTAACGAACAAGACTTGCAGCTTGGTAAAAATATTGGGGTTATCTGTTACAACGATTCTCTGTTAAAAGAAATTGTAGAAGGAGGAATTACAACTATTTCAACAGACTTTCATTTGATGGGGAAAGAGCTCGCAAAAATGATTCAAACAAAGCAAAAACAACGAATAGAAAACATAAGTAAAGTTAGTATACGAAATTCAATTTAGCAGAAAACATGGCATTTAAAACAAAACATAAAGACGATTTATTTGTGCTTCAATCGGAAGACAAAAAACAGGTGGCTGTTATTTCTCCCAAACAAGGAGGAAGAACTGTTCAACTGCTTTTGAACGACACAATGGTTATTGATGAACCAACACAAACCTCATACGAAACTGATTTTGCTGGTGCTATTTTATTCCCCTTTGCGAATAGAATTGCCAACGGGACTTACCGATTTCAAAATAAATCTTATTTCTTAACATGCAACGAAAATGGAAGAAGCAACGCTATTCATGGTTTGGTGTACGATAAAAACTTTCAAGTTTCTTTAACCGAAGCTAATGAAAATTTCGCAAAAGTTGAACTTGTTTACGATGAAAAAGACCCTGTAGAAGGCTTCCCATTTACATACCAATTGAAGTTAATTTATGTGCTTTCAAACGACGGGCTTGATCTTCATGTTGAAGGCACCAATACGGGGGAAAACAAATTTCTTTTTAGCTTAGGTTGGCACCCCTATTTTTGTGTAGATAATTTTGAAAAAGCCTATGTAGATTTAGAAAGCAAGTACCAAGTAATTATGAACGAGCACATGATTACAGTTGGTTCAAAAAACCATAAACAACCAAGAGAGATTTACCTAAAAGATAATTTTTTATATGATTGTTTTTCGATTTTAGATAGAAAAGTAGATTTGGTGATGCCCTCTCACAAAGTGTCAGTTTCAGGGGAATATATCTCCAAATTTATTCAGTTATACACAAAAAAAAATGAAAAATTGATTGCCATTGAACCGATGACTGCTATTTCAAATAGCTTCAATAATAAAAAATCCATTTTGGTTTTGCATCCAAATGAAACATTTAAAACGAAGTGGAATGTACAAATTAACAATAAGCATTAAAAAAAGTAATTATGTCAACCAACTTTGAATTTGTAGATTATTTGATATTTATTTGTTACGCTATTCTAATTTTAGGAATAGGTTTATGGGTGTCGAGAGACAAAAAGGGGCATCAAAAAACTGCTGAGGATTATTTCTTGGCGAGCAAGTCACTTCCTTGGTGGGCAATTGGTGCCTCACTTATTGCTGCAAATATTTCTGCGGAACAATTTATTGGAATGTCAGGTTCGGGTTTTGCCTCGGGTTTAGCTATAGCTTCTTATGAATGGATGGCTGCAATTACTTTGATAATTGTCGGAAAATATTTTTTACCCATTTTCATAAAAAAAGGAATTTATACAATTCCTGGATTTGTAGAAAGCCGCTATTCGACTAACTTAAAAACCATTTTGGCGGTTTTTTGGATTGCTCTATATGTGTTTGTGAATTTAGCGTCCGTTTTATATTTAGGCGCTTTGGCTTTAGAAACAATTATCGGAATTCCCTTAATCTATGGCGTAATTGGATTAGCTCTTTTCGCAGCTGCTTACTCTCTTTATGGTGGTTTGTCTGCAGTAGCTTGGACAGATGTAATTCAAGTGATTTTTCTAGTTTTAGGGGGAGTGGTAACCACTTATTTGGCGTTAAATACTGTTTCAGGTGGAGAAGGAGTTCTTTCAGGTTTCAAAACCATTTATAACGAAGTTCCAGATCGCTTTCAAATGATTCTTGACAAATCAAGCCCTGAGTACAAAAATTTACCTGGAATAGGAGTTTTAGTAGGTGGAATGTGGGTTGCCAACTTATATTATTGGGGGTTTAATCAATATATTATCCAACGAACCCTGGCTGCAAAATCGCTTAAAGAAGCTCAAAAAGGAATTTTATTTGCTGCTTTTTTAAAGTTGATTATTCCTGTAATTGTTGTGATTCCCGGTATTGCAGCTTATGTAATCGTAAACGATCCTGAATTATTAGCTAGTTTAGGAGATATTGGTCAAAGAAATTTACCCTCACTAGGGCAATCTGACAAGGCATATCCATGGCTTCTTCAGATGTTACCTGCGGGAATGAAAGGTTTAGCATTTGCAGCACTATCCGCTGCTATCGTTTCCTCATTGGCTTCTATGCTTAATTCAACTTCTACTATTTTTACAATGGATATCTATAAGCCTTACATCAACACCAATGCTAGCGACAAAAAAACAGTGAATGTAGGAAGACTATCTGCTGGAGTTGCTTTGCTGATTGGTTGTGTTGTAGCGCCACTTTTAGGTGGTATAGATCAAGCGTTTCAATTTATACAAGAATATACAGGGGTAGTAAGTCCTGGTATTTTGGCGGTGTTTTTACTAGGTTTATTCTAGAAAAAAACGACCAACAAAGGAGCTATTGTAGGGGTGTTAAGCTCAATACCTATTGCAATGTATTTTAAAGTCGCTCCAAAAGAATGGTCTGCACATCCACTTTTTGTAAATGTTCCTTTCTTAGACCAAATGGGTTATACTTTAGTGCTTACTATGCTAATCATTATGGTGTATAGTTACCTTCAACATAAAGGAAAAGACAAAGAAAAAGGAATCCCGATTACCAAAGATTTGTTTAAAACATCGCCGCTTTTCAATATTGGATCTTTTGCAATCATGATTATTCTTGTGGCTTTATATGCTTTATTCTGGTCATAATCAATTATTGTAGAAGAATAAAAAATCAAAATGACGCCTTATGAGTAAGAAAATCAATAAAAAAGTTAGAAAAAAGTTTGTTGAACGTTTCAACGAAGAGCCCTTAGTTGTGTTCTCGCCGGGAAGAATAAACTTAATTGGAGAGCACACTGATTACAATGATGGTTACGCTTTTCCTGCGGCAATAAACAAAGGAATTTCGGCAGGTATTACCAAAAGTAAAACTGACTTTTCGACCATCGTTGCTTTGGATAAAAATGAAGAGTACACATTTAAAGTAAATGAGGTTGCTCCTCTAGAAAAGGGAGGTTGGAGAAACTACATTCTTGGAGTGGTTGGGGAAGCTCAAGCAAAAGGCTACGAAATTGGAAATTTCAATCTTTCATTTTCAGGAAATGTTCCCGGAGGCGCAGGAATGTCCTCCTCTGCAGCTCTGGAAAATGCCATTGGATTTGCATTGAATGAATTATTTCAACTAAATATCAGTAAAGAAGAATTGATATATATTTCGCAGAAGGCAGAACACAATTATGCAGGCGTTCACTGCGGAATCATGGACCAATTTGCAAGCATGTTTGGAGAAAAAAAGAGTGCTTTACTCTTAGATTGTAGAAATATCAATGCTGAAGTTAGAGAATTTAATTTAGAAGGCTACAAACTTATTCTCATCAATACCAATGTGAAGCACGACTTATCTGAATCTGCTTACAATAAAAGAAGGGCTTCATGCGAGCGAGTGGCGGCTAAACTTCGCGTTAAAGCACTTCGTGATGCAACGGAGCATGATTTGAACTTAATAAAAGATGAAATCAGTGATGACGACTACCGAAAAGCACGCTATGTAATTCAAGAAAATAAACGTGTAAATGCCTTTATGAAAGCTGTCGAAAATAGCGATATCTACAGTTTAGGAAAATTACTGTATCAATCACATGAGGGCTTAAGTAAAGATTACGAAGTTAGCTGCGAAGAGCTCGACTTCTTAGTTGAACTTGCCAAAAAAAGTGAAGCTGTCGTCGGCGCAAGAATGATGGGGGGTGGTTTTGGCGGTTGTACTATCAACTTAGTAAAAAAAGAAGGTCTTGATGAATTCAAAAAAGAGGTAAGCCTTACTTTTAAAGAAAAGTTTAAAAGAAACTGCTCTATCTACAAAGTAAAATTATCCAAAGGAACACATGTTGTTAACCTAAAAAATTAAAAAGATGAATACCAACTTACAAGATTACTCACACAGAAGATATAATATTTTAACCGGGGAATGGGTCTTAGTTTCGCCTCATAGAACTAAACGACCTTGGCAAGGGAAACAGGAAAAAACTCCTGAAGACAATCGCCCCGCTTACGACCCAAGTTGCTACTTATGTCCTGGTAATACGCGTATAAATGGGGAAGTAAACCCAAACTACACCGATGTTTTTGTATTTACCAATGATTTTGCAGCATTACAAAAAGAAACAAAATCTTTTTCCATAAATGACGGGCTACTACGTGCTGAAAGTGAATCAGGGGTATGTAAGGTAGTTTGTTTTAGCCCTGACCACGCCAAAAGTCTTCCCGATATGGAAGTGGAAGACATTGCAAAAGTAGTAAAAATGTGGCAGCATGAATACAAGACCCTTGGGGCAGAAGAAGGCATAAATCACGTTCAGATTTTTGAAAATAAAGGGGAAATTATGGGTTGTAGTAACCCTCACCCGCACGGACAAATTTGGAGTCAATCTACTGTTCCAAATGAAGTAGCTAAAAAAGACCACCATCAAAAGGCTTATTTTGAAGAAAAGAAGTCGAGCTTGTTAGGTGATTACCTTCTGCAAGAAATAGCTATAAATGAGCGTATCATTTGGCAAAATGATGATTATGTGGTGTTGACTCCCTTTTGGGCGGTGTGGCCCTTTGAAGCTATGATTGCACCCAAAAAAAAAAAAAAAAACATCTTATCCTTATCCGAAAAAGAGAGTATAGGTTTTGCGGAAGCAATATCTAAGTTAACTCAAGCATACGACAAGTTATTCGATTGTTCTTTTCCTTATTCTGCGGGAATTCACCAATCACCTACCAATGGTTTGGACAATTCTCATTGGCATTGGCACATGAGTTTTTATCCGCCCTTGCTAAGAAGCGCAACAGTAAAAAAATTCATGGTTGGCTACGAAATGTTCGGTACGCCACAAAGAGATATCACCACCGAGCAAGCAGTACAACGATTAAAGGAACTGGTGTAAAACAAGTAAAATTGAGTCCACTCCGAAAAGGATGATTTCATTCAAAATCGACGCAGAGTGGATTTTTGACACGGAGCTAACTGATTGTTAGTGAGGGTTAAAAATTCACGATAAGGAAGAGTTTGGCAGAAAGGGATTTTTCGTAGCAGACTCAGTATTAATTGATTGTCTCATATCCCCCAACATCTCGTTGTCTTTTTCGGGTTTCGATGTAATTGAGAATTGCTTCTTTGGTGGTATGCCAATTTCTGCCTTCTTTGTGTGCATCTATTCTTCCTTGTCTTGCTAATAGGCTAATATATTCCGAAGAATAGGGCAAACTTTCTTCCCTTACAATATCGCTAATGGGTTGGTAGTCTAAATCATACTCAGGGAGTATTTTCAAGAAAATATTAAGCGTGCGTTCCAAAGCCTGAGCCATGAGTAGGGTAAGTTTTTTGTAGTTGCCTTTATTGGCTTGGTTTAGGGCATCGTAATATTTCTTCCTATCGTTGGATAAGATAATTGCGGGGGTGTAACCATCATTCATGAGAAGGAGGTTCATCAAAAGACGAACTGTTCTTCCGTTTCCGTCAAAAAAGGGATGTATCCAAACAAACTTATGATGAAAAATAGTAGCCAACTCTAAAGTATTGAGTTGAAGCGGATTTTCTAACACAAAATCGACCAATTCATCTAGCAAATCAGGGACTTTTCTTGCATTGGGAGGAACAAAATTTGCCCCCATAATGCGTACCCCACCTGTTCTTAATCTGCCGGCATAATCATCTTCTATACTTCTGAGTACAAGCTGATGAATGTCAAGAATAACCGAACTACTCAAAGCCGTTTTTTGGTTGACAAGCTTGACTAGTAACTGCAAAGCTGTATCGTGGTTTTTGGCTTCGAAATGTTCCCTAAGGGATTTGCCTTTTACGGTAATTCCTTCTTGCAAAACCATTTGTGTTTCTCGAAGACTAAGTGTATTCCCTTCAATGGAATTTGAATGATACGTCCATTCTATGCTGAGGCTTTCTTTTATTTTCTCTACGGCAATAGATGGCAGAGGGCGTGCCTGACTCAATAGGCTTTTCTTGTCTTCAAGGCGCGCAAAGGTCTCTTGTAAATCTGCTCTATATCCTAAGTCTATTTCCCACATAAACACAAATGTACAAAATTATCGGTGAATATCAAAAATATACTTATCCGATATTAATTTTAACAAAAATAACCCATCAGATAAATTTCTGACGGGTTATAGAATCTATTTGAAAACACCTTCATAAAAGGATATTTCAAAAAATGTGTAGCTTACGTTTTATTTATTGATGACGCTTTTTCATTACCATATAATAAACAAGGGGTACTACCAACAAGGTTAGGAATGTGGAGACTATAGTTCCGCCCATTAATGACAAGGCTAAGCCTTGAAAAATAGGATCGAATAAAATAGCAACAGCACCAATAACCACTGTTCCGGCGGTAAGCAAAATAGGGGTCGTTCTTACAGCTCCGGCTTCAATAATGGCTTGCTTAAATGGAATTCCATCGTTGAGGCGAATTTCTATAAAGTCAATAAGCAAAACTGAATTACGAACCATAATTCCCGCCAAAGCAATCATTCCAATAAATGAAGTTGCTGTGAAAAATGCTCCAAAAATCCAATGTGCCAAAATAATCCCCACTAAGGAAAGCGGTATAGCTATCATCATCACAATTGGAGAACGGAAGCTTTGGAACCAACCTACAATAAGCATATAAATAATGAAAATCACTCCAATAAAGGCAATACCCAAATCTCTAAAAACCTCTAGGGTAATTTGCCATTCACCATCCCATTTTACAGAATAATCATCGGTATCTACAGGAATTTGTGTGTATAATTCTTCAATGGAGTATCCTTCAGGAAGGTGCATTTCTTTGAGGTATTTTTCCATACCTAAGATAGCATATACAGGACTTTCTAAATCCCCTGCCATTTCTGCTGTTACATACACTACACGGCGTTTGTTCTTTCTAAAAATACTTTTTTCGATAGTTTGCTCTACAACCTTTACCAATTCGCCAACCTCAACAGGATGTCCGTATGCAGAAATCACTTTAAGTTGAAGTAATTTATCTAAGTCTGCTTTTTCTTCATTTTCAGTTTTGAACACTATCCCTATGGGTTGGTTTGCATTTTCTCGATATGCATTAGCGATGGCATGCTCACCTAAACTCAGTTGCAAAGCGTTGACCAATTGTGCAGGAACGATTCCTTCTAGACTCGCTCTTTCTCGATCTAT
>SKIG01000186.1 GCA_007116535.1 Psychroflexus sp. | reverse complement strand
TTTAATTTTCATTATATTTATTAACTTAGCCGAAAACTAAATATGCAACTTCCCCCATTTCATTTGGCTATTCCTGTGAAGGAACTTGAAGAAACTAAATCATTTTATGTTGATATCTTAGGATGTTCTAAAGGTAGGACTTCCGAAGTTTGGCAAGATTTAGATTTTTTCGGACACCAATTAGTCCTTCATATAAACAAAAACTTTCAAACTCATCAACCTAGCAATGAGGTTGACGGAAAACATGTACCAATACCACATTTTGGTGTTGTTTTGGAATGGGACATCTTCAATGAGTTGGCAGCTTCATTAAAAGAAAAACATATTGAATTTGTAATTGAACCTTACATTCGGTTTGAAGGTCAGATTGGCGAACAGGCCACTATGTTTTTTTATGACCCATCAGGAAATGCTTTAGAGTTCAAAGCTTTTAAAAATCCACAAGATTTATTCGCAAAATAATAGTACCATGAACAACCAAACCCTTTCTCCACACTTGATAAGGCAGCTTTTTATTATATTTATTATTGGAGTGTTAACTTGGTTAATACTTGACCAAATTCTTCCTTATTTTTCAGGAGTTTTAGCTGCATTCACCTTGTTTATTCTATTTAGAAAATTAATGACCAAACTAATCAATAGAGGTTGGTATGATTGGTTAGCGGCAAGCACTGTTTTAATAGCAGCGACATTATCTATTGCTATTCCCGTATTTGTAGTTGTATATATGATTGGATCTAAAATAGGTTCTCCTTCTAAAAACTTAGATAAGTTAGTTAGTGCGTATGAAACTCAGGCCAAAAGTTTGGAAGAACAATATGATATAGATATTGCTTCAAGAATTGACGTTAGCGCAATCACAGATTGGATAAGCGGAAGCATACAAAGTATAGCTAACAGCACTTTTGAGGCTTTTATCGCTATAAGTATTATGTATTTTCTTTTGTACTACATGCTTATCAATCAGAAGACAATGATTAACACCTTGCGTGAGTATATCCCTATCAAAACTGACAATTTAGTTGACATAAGTAAAGAGGTTGCCAATAAAGTAAGAGCCAATGCAATTGGTATTCCACTTGTGGGACTTTTTCAAGGAGTTGTTGCTTTAATTGGATTTTGGATCTTCGGAGTTCCTGATCCTTGGTTTTGGTTTGTTATTACTTCCATTGCAAGTGTTGTTCCTTTTATAGGTACCGCATTTAGTGTTATTTCAGTAAGTATTATTCTTTTTGCAAGTGGAGAAACTAACGCCGGAATTGGGATGCTTATTTATGGATTTGCAGTGGTCAATACCTCAGATAATTTAATTCGTTTGTTAGTACTCAGAAAAATGGCTGATGAACATCCTTTAATCACTCTAATCGGTGTTATAATAGGTCTTCCTTTATTTGGTTTTATTGGACTAATTTTTGGACCATTATTAATTTCTCTTTTACTAATCGTGCTAAAACTATACAAAAAAGAGTTTAGTGAGTGATTTTTTTGTTGAAGATATCCGTTCGTGAAACTATACCACTTTTTGATTGATTAGTTAGTAATTCTTTTACATTTTAGATGTTAGAATATATTATTTTTGAAATGCATCCATCAAGTATTGACCTTGTCACCTAATTCTATTCCTATAAAGTAAAAAAGATTCCTCCATCTAAGTACGTAATTTATATTATGTAATTAGACGGAGAGTTACTGTTTTGCAACACAACTATAAGGTTTGATATTTTAAATTCTTATGATTAAATTCATTTTTTTTACTTAATTTTAACGGAATTTTTTAAATCATACCTATGGAATCAAATGTTATTTTTATCTCTATTGCACTTTCTGTGCTAGGGCTTTTATTTATGCTTTTCAAAATGTATTGGGTAAAAAAGCAATCGCCTGGCGATGCCAAAATGCAACAAATCTCTAAGAGTATCAAAGAAGGTGCTTTGGCGTTTTTGAATGCTGAGTATCGCTTACTCCTTGTATTTGTGTTGATTGCCTCCATTGCACTATTTTTTGTTTCACAACTCGTTGAAACAACAAGTTGGTTAATTATTCCAGCCTTTATTATCGGAGCATTCTTTTCTGGTTTAGCGGGGAATATTGGTATGCGAGTTGCTACCGATGCTAATGCTAGAACAGCAGAAGCCGCAAAAACAAGCCTTCCACAAGCTTTAAAAGTTTCCTTTAGCGGTGGAACAGTTATGGGACTCGGTGTTGCTGGCCTAGCAGTGCTTGGACTAAGTTTATTGTTTATGTTTTTGGTAGGAAACTTTATGACAGAAGGTGGTGACTTCTACAAAAATATGACAATTGTCCTTGAGGCTTTAGCAGGTTTTTCATTAGGTGATGAATCTATTGCACTATTCGCTCGTGTAGGTGGAGGAATATATACCAAAGCTGCCGATGTTGGCGCAGATTTAGTAGGTAAAGTTGAAGCAGGAATTCCTGAAGATGATCCAAGAAACCCTGCTACAATTGCTGATAACGTGGGAGATAACGTTGGTGATGTTGCCGGAATGGGAGCAGATTTATTTGGATCCTATGTAGCTACTGTGCTTGCAGCAATGGTACTTGGTAACTATGTCATTAGGGATATGTCGATAACAAGTCAGTTCTCAGATGATTTCAATAATATGGGACCAATCCTTCTCCCTCTAGTAATCGCAGGTGTTGGTGTATTAGCTTCGATTATGGGTACATTTTTTGTAAGAATTGCCAATAACGAAGCTAAAGAAGCAACTGTTCAGCGTTCCTTAGACATTGCTAACTGGTCGTCGATAATTCTTACAGGAGCCGTAACTTGGTTTCTGATTCAATGGATGTTGCCATCAACTATCCAAATGGACTTTTTTGGCGAAGGAATTAAAGAAGTTCCGTCAAGACATGTCTTCTATGCGTGTTTGATAGGGCTTTCTGTAGGCGCTTTGATCTCTATGGTTACTGCTTACTATACAAGTCTAGGGAAAAAACCTGTAATGGATATAGTTAGAAATAGTTCTACAGGAGCTGCCACTAATATAATCGCAGGTCTTGCAGTGGGAATGAAATCTACCTTTTTATCAGTCATCCTGTTTGCTGCTGCTATTTTTGGTTCGTACGCATTAGCAGGATTTTATGGAGTTGCTTTAGCTGCTTCTGCTATGATGGCAACAACGGCAATGCAATTAGCTATTGACGCCTTTGGACCGATTGCAGATAATGCAGGTGGTGTAGCAGAAATGAGTGAACTGGAAGACCATGTACGTGAGCGTACTGATATTTTAGATTCGGTTGGTAATACCACTGCCGCTGTCGGAAAAGGATTTGCTATTGCTTCTGCGGCCTTAACTGCTTTGGCGCTTTTTGCTGCCTATGTAACCTTTACAGGTATTGAGGGGATAAACATTTACAAAGCTGATGTCCTAGCCATGCTATTTGTAGGTGGTATGATTCCTGTAATTTTTTCTGCGCTTGCGATGCAATCTGTTGGAAAAGCGGCTATGGATATGGTGATGGAAGTAAGAAGACAATTCAAAGAAATTCCGGGTATCATGGAAGGAACAGGTACGCCTGACTATGCAAAATGTGTAGACATTTCAACCAAAGCAGCATTAAGAGAAATGATTTTGCCCGGACTTATTACCATCATAACTCCTGTTCTTATCGGAATTCTTTTTGGAGCTGAACCCCTCGGCGGTTATATGGCTGGAGTTTGTGTGTCTGGAGTAATGTGGGCAATCTTCCAAAACAACGCTGGTGGTGCTTGGGATAATGCCAAAAAATCTTTCGAAGCAGGTGTAGAAATCAACGGAAAAATGGAGTACAAAGGAAGTGATGCTCACAAAGCTGCTGTAACTGGCGATACTGTTGGGGATCCTTTTAAAGATACTTCTGGACCTTCAATGAATATCTTAATCAAGCTTACTTGTTTGGTTGGTCTTGTTATCGCTCCCGTACTTGGAGGACATGGAAGTGAAGATGTAGGAGAAGAAACTTCTTCAACTGAAAAAACCATTGAATTTGTAAGGGTAAATTCTTCAGAGCAACCTGAAACTACATATATTATAGAATAATTTTTATTTAAAAATCATCAATAAAAAAGCCAACTTTTTTAGTTGGCTTTTTTGATAGATAATAATTCATCTTATCTTTCTACTGGAACTAACCAATTATGCTTGTCTTCAATTCGGTTATACTGTATATCTTGTAAAGTTTTTTTAAGTAAAGAACTATATTCATTTTCATTCATTTCAGGTAAGCTAAACTCGTCACCTCCATGCTCAAAAGCAATTACTTTAGCTACTGTTGCTGCTGTTCCTGTTCCGAAGATTTCTTTCAATTCGCCTTTTCTTGCAGCTTCTTTGATTCGTTCTACTTCAACAGGTGCCACTTCAATTTCAATACCAAGATCTTGAGCTAATTGGATGATACTTTTTCTTGTTACACCATCCAATATTCTATCACTAGTTGGAGCTGTCAATAATTTATCTCCAATTCTGAAGAAAATATTCATTGTACCTGCTTCTTCTAGAAATTTGTGCTCGTTGGCATCTGTCCAAATTATTTGGTCATATCCTTTTTGTCTTGCTAGGTTAGTTGGGTAAAATTGTGCTCCATAATTTCCAGCAGCTTTTGCATACCCTACTCCACCATTTGCAGAACGAGAATATTTTTCAGCAAATAAAACTCGCACAGGCTTGTTGTAATAAGCCTGAGATGGACAAGTGATGATCATAAAACGGTAAGAATCTGATGGAGCGGCAGCAACGCCTTCTTCAGTAGCAATCACAAATGGACGAATATACAAGGAATTTCCTTGACCTGGCTTCACCCAGTCGTAATCCAATTGAATCAACTTTTTTAATCCCTCCATAAAATACTCCTCAGGAAATTCAGGAATAGCTAAACGCAATGACGACTTGTTGATACGTTCAAAGTTTTTCTCAGGACGAAATAAGTTAACTAAACCATTATCATCTTTAAAAGCTTTCATTCCTTCAAATACAGCTTGACCATAATGAAACACTTTAACAGATGGCGCAAATTCCATTGGTCCGTACGGAACAATTTGAGGGGTTTGCCACTCTCCATTCACGTAGTCACAATACATCATGTGGTCAGAATAATTCTTACCAAAAGCTAGATTATTGAAATCTACTTGGTTAATTCTTGATTGATCTGCTTTTTTTATGTTTAAAATAGTTGCTGTACTCTCCATTTGATTTAAATTTGCACAAAAATAACAAAATAAAGTTTATGGCGCTTTTTTTGGTTTATTAACTTTGTCATAATTTTAACCATTAAAAACATATGTAAAATATGAAAAATTTATTTTTTTTATTGATTTTATCAATTTTTGTTAGTTGCGACACGCAAGAAAAACAAGAAAAAACCACAGAAGCAGAATCAATTGAGTCGACTCAAGCAATTGAATACAAAGTTTTTGGTGAAGATTTTGACGATTCAGTAGCTATTGACAACGAAGCAATGAAACTAAAGTACGAAGCCCTTAAAACAGGCGATAGTATTGAAGTAACTTTTAGCGCAAAAGTTAATTCTGTGTGCAAAAAGAAGGGCTGTTTCATGAAATTAGCTATAAGTGAAGACGAAGAAAGCATGGTTCGTTTTAAAGATTATGGTTTTTTTGTTCCTAAAAATTTAGACAATAACGAACTAATTGTTCACGGTTATGCTTTTATTGAAGAGGTATCTGTAGATCAGTTGCAGCATTTTGCAGAAGATGAAGGTAAATCTGAAGAAGAAATTGAAGCAATCACAGAACCAAAAAGAACACTTTCTTTCTTAGCTAGTGGCGTGAAAATGAATGCTGCCGAATATGTGGAGGAAGTAGAAGAAACTGAGGAAGAAGTTGCTGAGACAGAAGAAGCATAACAAATGAATAGAAAGGTCATTATAACCAATGATGGCACAACTACTATACAATTAACAGATAAAAACGAATGCTACCATTCCAAACATGGAGCTCTAAATGAAGCGAAGTACGTTTTTATCGAGAAGGGCTTGATGCATTATATTAACGCTAACAATCCCAAAAAAATAGAACTTTTAGAAGTGGGTTTAGGTACATATCTTAACTCACTTCTTACTTTTTTAACCAATAAGAAATCTAAGATTGCTATTACCTACACCGGTATAGAAGCTCATCCTGTCGAAGCTGCCGAAATAGAAGCACTAAATTTTACAGAGCTACTTAACATACCAAAAGACTATTTATTAAGTTTCCATAGAGCTCCATGGAATGAAACCACTTCTTTTGAAGAAAATTTTCAACTCCATAAAATACACAACAGAATTCAAACTAATCACTTTGAAAAGACATTTGATATAGTATATTACGATGCGTTTGGACACCGTACTCAACCGGAAATGTGGGATTTTTCCATTTTTGAAAAATTATACCATTGCATGAACAAAAACGCAGTCTTGGTTACTTACTGCGCAAAAGGTCAAGTAAGAAGAGACCTTGAGAAATGTGGTTTCGAGGTCGAAAGATTAGCTGGTCCGCCAGGAAAAAGAGAGATGCTCCGAGCAACTAAAATATCTTAGTAAATTTAATTCGATATCCCAATTAAACATTAGCTAAAAAGACTTTTTTTTTTAATTTTGTCAGCTATGCAAATACCAAAAAAACTCACAGAAAATCTTGCAAAACCAAAAAAAATTGTGGTTGTTTCTCACAGAAACCCCGATGGTGATGCTATTGGATCTTCTTTAGCTCTAACCAAAATACTTCAACAGTTCGGTCATAATATAACTTGCGTTTTACCAAATCAATTACCTGATTTTTTAACTTGGGTTCCTCACTTGGAAGAAGTAATGTTTTTCGACAATCATACTTCTGAAGTAAAAAACTTAGTCGAAAATGCAGACATCATTTTTACATTAGATTTTAATCACCTTTCAAGAGTTGGGAATGACTTCCAAGAGGTTTTAGAGAAATTTGATGGTAAATTTGTTATGATTGACCACCATCAAGAACCTGACTCTTATGCAGAATTTGTTATGAGCAACCCTGCAAAAGCTTCTACTTGCGAGATGGTATATGACTTTATTGATGAACTTGACGCAACAAATAAAATCACACCTGCTATCGCTAGTTTGTTATATCTAGGAATAATGACGGACACAGGTTCGTTTCGTTTCCCTTCAACCACCAGTCAAACGCATCGCACAATCGCTAATCTAATTGACTATGGTGCAACAAATTGGAAAATACACCAAGAAACTTTCGATGGAAATTCCTACGACCGTATGCAACTACTTGGTCGAGCTTTGTCTAAGATGAAGGTAATTGAATCAGAAAAGACGGCTTACATTCCCCTAAAACAAGAAGATTTAGATGAATTCAACTTCAAAAAAGGAGACACAGAAGGTTTTGTGAATTATGCCCTTTCGCTTAAAGGAATTATTTTTGCTGTAATTTTTATTGAAAACTCTCAAGATAAGTTAATCAAAATATCTTTTCGTTCTAAAGGAGATTTTGATGTAAACACCTTTGCTAGACAGCATTTTGAAGGAGGTGGTCATAAAAATGCAGCAGGAGGCAGAAGTTTTGACAGCCTAACAAACACCGTCAACAAATTTTTAGGTATCTTACCCGATTATTCTAAAGAGTTAAAAAATGATGCTTAAAAAAGTATATTTACCTTTATTTCTTCTCATTAGCTTACTGATTGGATGCAAATCCTCTCCTGAACCGAGGTATCCGAAATCTCACAAATCAGGCTCTTTCATGAAGGAATCTGCCGAAAGAAATAAAAAATTGGCTAAAAGAGAGCATGCGTCTATTTTAGATATTATCGAAAAAGACTCAACTGTCACCTACTATAATTCACCCGATGGATTTTGGTACACCTACAAAACTAAAAATGAAAATGACTCTATCACTCCAACTTTTGGTGATAAAGTGGTTTTTGAATACGATATTTTGAGCCTTGATGGCGATACTATTTATACCAAAGAAGAAATTGGTGAAACCATTTATTATATCGACCAAGAGCGAATGATTACAGGAATTCGCCAAGGATTGCAGCTAATGAAAGAAAACGAAAGTGTTACTTTTTTATTTCCTTCATTCAAAGCTTTTGGATTCTACGGAGATTTAGACCGTATAGGATCTGACGAACCTATTATTTCGAATGTAACCTTAAAAACAATAGAACAAAAATCAAAAATTTCAGAAAATGAGTAAATTAAATGTATTATTATTCGCTTTTATCTGCTTACTTTTTAGTAGTTGTAAAGAAGAGTATCCTGACTTAGAAGACGGGGTATATGCAGAATTTAAGACCACACAAGGTGACTTTATTTTGCAACTCTATTTTGATAAGACTCCAATGACAGTTGCCAATATGGTAGCCTTAGCAGAAGGAACTCACCCGAATGTTTCAGAAAAATACAAAGGAAAGCCTTACTATGATGGAATTACTTTTCACCGAGTAATCGATGGTTTTATGATTCAAGGTGGAGACCCTCTTGGAACAGGAGCTGGTGGACCAGGGTATAGTTTCGAAGATGAAATTGTAGAAGGACTAAAGCATGAGTCTGCCGGGATACTTTCTATGGCAAACGCAGGCCCTGCTACCAATGGAAGTCAATTCTTCATTACGCTTGCTCCTACCCCACACTTGGATGGTAAGCATACTGTTTTTGGTAAAATTCAATCAGGTATGGAGGTTGTTGAAGCAATCGGCAAAGTAGAAAAAGGAGCGCGTGATAAACCTGTTGAAGATGTGGTTATCAACCAAGTGAACATCATTAGAAAAGGAAAAGAAGCTAAAGCTTTTGATGCTCCAGGTGTTTTTGCAAAGCAGCAAGAAGTTGCCGAAGAAGCAAAAGCGGCTAAAGAAAGAGAAGCAATGCAGCAATTTGATAAGGTATCAGAAGGTTTTGAGGAAACTGAAACAGGCTTAAGATACAAGTTAACAACTATCAATGAGAGCGGCAAAAGACCATCTACAGGAGATAGAGTTGCAGTGCATTATAGAGGAACTTTTATGGATGGAGGTCAATTTGACTCGTCTT
Source organism: Psychroflexus sp. (assembly GCA_007116535.1). Lineage (GTDB taxonomy): Bacteria > Bacteroidota > Bacteroidia > Flavobacteriales > Flavobacteriaceae > Psychroflexus. The sequence goes on along the minus strand of SKIG01000186.1, from coordinate 407 downwards.
ACGACAGAAATGAACCATTGACTATTGCTATTGGTGTTGGTCAAGTAATCCCAGGTTGGGATGAAGGAATTATGCTTCTTAGAGAAGGTGAAAAAGCAAATCTTGCTATCCCAAGTGAATTAGCTTATGGAGAAAGAGGCATTGGCCCAATTCCTCCAAACACTCCACTTCTTTTTGAAGTTGAACTTGTTGAAATAAAAAAAGATTAGATTAGCATACCACAATTTAAAAAAGAGGAATTAGTTTTCCTCTTTTTTTATTTCTTTACTCTAGACTCATTTTGTTTGATAAACGCATCCCATCCTGTATACGATTTCCCAATGCTTGGCGTGGACGAATTGTAAAAATGACATACTGCTGCCGCCAAACCATCTGTTGAATCTAAGTTTTTCGGAAGCTCAGGAATG
>SKIG01000040.1 GCA_007116535.1 Psychroflexus sp. | reverse complement strand
CAACCATAAAGAACTTGTCGATTTTGTAAAGAAACAGACATATTTCGATTCGTACAACGAGGAAGTAAAAGGCTATATAAAAGCTAAATTAAATCAACCTATGGACATGGCTGAAATTAATAAAAATGCTTTTGAAAATGGCATTATTCTTCAACATTTAGCCTTTAAAAAACAAAGTTTGGAGGAGAGTTTCTTACAATTAACCAACCACTAAAATTATGATTCGTTTACTAAAAATAGAACTTTTCAAGCTGCGCTTCAATAAAGCTGCAAAAATCATGAGTATTATTTATTTTGTGCTTTTTGCCTTTACCGCTATTTTTTCAGTTATAAAATTTGATCTCGGACCCGCAAAGTTTCAACTTGCTGACCAAGGTATTTTTGATTTTCCATTCATTTGGCATTTCAATACCTATTTTGTTGCTATCTTGAAAATCTTACTTGCTGTTGTTATTGTTTCTATGATTTCGAATGAATATACCTATAGGACTCTCAAGCAAAATCTTATTGATGGATTGAGTAAAAAGGAGTTCGTGCTTTCTAAGTTTTATACGATTGTGTTTTTATCACTTTTATCTACTTTATTAGTATTTGTAGTTTCTCTAATTTTAGGTTTGATTTATTCAAATTATAATGAAGCATCTATAATTTTCAGAGACTTGGATTATTTGGTAGCTTATTTCGTAAAACTTACAGGCTTCTTTAGTTTGTGTATGTTCTTCGCTATATTATTGAGAAGATCTGCCTTTGCTTTAGGATTTTTATTTTTACTTTTTATATTTGAAGCAATTGTTTCCAATTACTTTGCATTTGGAAAACCTGAATTAGAAATTTTAAATCAATTTCTTCCGTTAGAATCAATGTCTAATTTGATTAAGGAGCCTTTCACTCGTCTTAGTATAGTTCAAACGGCCACCTCGCAGTTAAACCCTGAGTTTGCAAAAGATTATGCTGTTCAATGGAAGGATATTGGAATTGTGCTTATTTGGACTTCTATTTTTGTTGTTGGTTCGTTAAAAATCCTAAAAAGAAGAGATTTATAATAGATTTTGATATTTTTGATGAAATATCAGGAGTTTTGAAGTCCTACTTAGTCATTTGCTTTTTCCTATCAATTCATATTTCTTCCTTTGCCCAGGGTGAGGCAAACAATTGGTACTTTGGAAATAATGCAGGTATTACATTCAACACCAATCCACCTTCAGCTCTAATAGATGGTGAGCTTCAGACCCAAGAAGGTTGTTCTTCAATTTCAGATGTTGGCGGGAATTTACTTATGTATACAGATGGAAGGTCTATTTGGGATCGAGCACATAACATTATGCCAAATGCAAATTATTTTGAAGGAACAGGCCTCTTGGGTGATTCTGCAAGTACTCAAAGTGGTTTAATTGTTCCTCACCCTTTGGAATCTGATATTTTCTATGTATTTACAGTTGATGAACCTCATCATGAAAATGCTTTCGCTTACCCCAATCAAGGACCTGCGAACCCTGATGGGACTGCATTACAAAATTATCAAGATATACCGAGTCATTATGTACCAATGGATGATGACGGCTTTAATAATGGCTTGAATTACTCTATTGTAAATATGAGTTTACGTGATGGTTATGGTGATGTTGTTGAAAACCAACGAAATATTCACTTAATAACTTATAATGAAAATGACCCTGAAGAAATTAAATTCAAAAGTTCCGAGAAAATTACCGCTGTAATTGGTTCAGATTGTAATTCGGTTTGGGTAATTACTCATTTTGTAGATAAATTTTATGCATTTCTTATTGATGAAGATGGAGTAAATCATGAACCAATAGTATCTCAAGTAGATCCTGTGATACCTATTTCAGGTTATAGAATGGCCTCAAAAGGGCAACTTAAAATTTCGCCCAATGGTCAAATGTTACTAGCTGCAACCTACACTACAAATTTTGATCAGATTACTCATTTAAATGAAGGCGATGGACATGTATACTTGTATGATTTCGATAACGCAACGGGAGAAATAACCAACCCTCGACAACTTATTAGTAATGTGCAAGCTTATGGTGTTGAATTTTCTTCAGATTCAAAGAAAGTTTATGCTTCGTATCTTACAGGATTTGATGACGGATTTATAAATCCTGATGAACAACCCATCAATACAGAAGATCAAGTTGTGATTCGTCAATGGATGCTAGATGAAAACGATAATCAAACTTCATTTTATGATATACCTGATATCGATTTAACTGAGCCGTCAGGATTGCAACTAGGTCCTGATGGAAGAATATATGTTGCGGTTCCTAATACTGATAAGCTTGATATGATTGCTAATCCAAATTCTTTTGGAGTTAATTTAGCATATGTAAAAGAAGCAATCAATCTACAAGGAAAAAACTCTGCTTTGGGTCTTCCTCCCTACATTCAATCAATTTTTGAATCCCGAGTAGATATAGTAAATGCTGACAATGCCGATCCGTTTGCTATTCAAACTGATCTGAATCTATGTGTTGGAGATACCTATACAATTGGTACTGAATATAATTTGCCTGCTGAGTTCAAGTGGTACTTAAATAATGAATTGCTTGAAGATGAAAATGAAAGCAGTATAACAATTGAAGTAGATGAATCACATTTAGGTCAAGAAAAAAATTATGTATTAGAGATTTTTCCAATGGATGGCGTTTGTAGAATTACGGGTTCAGCAAATGTATTTGTAAACAATCCTACTGATTACAATAATGTATATCTAAGTAAATGTTACGTGCCAAATCACACAAAAAGTATTTTTGATTTATCTACAGTAACCTCTGAAATAATTAATGGAGTTGATGATGTGACGGAAGAGGACATTCAGGTTGCTTTTTATAATTCAATTTTAAATGCACAAAACAGGCAAAATCAAATTGAGAACTTTTTAGGTTATGAACCAATTGAAAACAATGAAATTATTTATGCTGTTGTAGATAACTTTTTTGGATGCTCAGTTGTGGTAGAAATAGAATTAACTAGTATACAAGCTACTACCCATTATTCTTTTATTGAAACTTGTGATGTTGCTGAAGATGGTTTTTCTCTATTTAATGTGTATGATATAGAACTACCTGATGACATCTCAACCGAAAATGTTACTTTTCATAGTTCGATTGAAGATGCATTGAATAATATTAATTCAATTAACTCTCCCCAAACTTTCCTTAACAATAATGCATATCAAGACAAACTTTATTACCATGCTAATGATGGTAGTGAGTGTGGAAAGATTGGTATAATCGAATTGATTGTTAATCGAATCCCTGAAGTTAGTAATGACCAAACTTTCTTTTATTGCATAGACACTTATCCAAATACAATTCCTGTCTATTCTAGCTTACACCATCTAACTGATAGGTATGATTTTTTGTGGTTGAATTCTAATGTCACTTCACCTGAAATATATGTAAATGAAGGTGGTTATCATCCTATATTAATCACAGATAAATTGACGGGATGTGAAAATATTGAAGAAGTTTTTGTTGAAACATCAAATCGAGCTTCTTATACAGTGCTAATAGATGAAGGTAGTGAAGATAACAATAGATTGTTTATACAAGTTAATCCGGGTAGCATTGGCTATTATGAATATGCTTTAAACAACGTAAACGGTCCATATCAAGAATCACCAATATTTGACAACCTAGCTCCTGGCGATTATCGCATTTTTGTTAAAGATAAACGTGGTTGTGGTATCACAACTAGTGAGATTTCAATTATTGGGGCAATGAAATTCTTCACTCCTAATGGTGATGGAATAAATGATACATGGCGAATTAAAGGTTTAGCAAACTCTAATAACCGAAATGCTAATGTAAATGTATTTGATAGATACGGACGACTACTTATTCGTTTTAAAGCTTCAGGAAGTGGTTGGGATGGAACTTTTAAAGGAAAACCAATGCCTGAAAATGACTACTGGTATTCAATTGAATTAAATAGCGGAAAAATTGTTAAAGGTAATTTCAGTTTAATCAGAGGCAATAGATAGTAGTACCTTATGCAAACTTACACCTTAAATAAAGTTTTATGCTTAGATTTGCATTAAAATTTCCTTTTAATGACAACCGCAAACTTATCGCTCACACACATAGTTAGACCATCTTCTCTATCACAAAAAGCACCTTTATTGTTACTGCTTCATGGTTACGGTAGCGATGAAAACGATTTATTTTCTTTTGCAAGTGAGCTACCTGAGGAATTCTTAATTGTTTCTGCAAAGGCTCCTTACCCACTCCAACTTTATGGAAATGCTTGGTATGCAATCAATTTTGATGGCAATGGAGGCAAATTCAACGATACTAATCAAGCGATTGAATCTCGTGAACTTATCCTAAAGTTTATTGAAGAATTAATCCAAGCTTATCCGATTGACGAAAACAACATCAATTTACTTGGCTTTAGCCAAGGAGCCATACTAAGTTATGCACTATCGCTTACTTATCCTGAAAAAATTAAGCGTGTTGTAGCTTTAAGTGGCTATATTGATCCAGAAATGATATCAGGAAATCCCGAAGATAAAAATACAGAGAACCTAAAAATATATGCTTCTCATGGAAGTTTAGACCAAGTAATCCCCGTTTCTTGGGCTAGAAAAAATAAAGATTACTTAACTTCTTTTGGTGTAAATTTTGTCTACGAAGAATTTCCTGTTGGACATGGAGTTAGTCCACAAAATTTCTTCAATTTGAAGCGTTGGTTAAACGAATAAACAGATTTAATCGATATAAGTCAAATAAAAATAGATTAGGCTTATCTGATTTTAAATTTTTCAGAATTGAATTTTCAAAAAGTCCTATAAAACGATGGAAAATACGTTTTATCCTCCATTTTTCTAACTTTTGATTAGCCTTCAGAAGAGGTGTTGCGTCTGCTGAAATTAATTTTTCTTCAAATAAATGATGAAGTGTTTCAATGGAAAGTTTGCGTTTATGCAAAAAATCATCTGTTGTATTGAAGCTCATTATTTGAACTCTACTATTGATATGCGTAACCCGAAGTTTCATTTTTTTCAACTGATTAGCAAAATAATAGTCCATTCCATACCGATTTTGATTAGGCATATCAATTGACATAAAAACATCCTTTTTTATAGCAAAACAGGTAGAGATTACAGTTTGGTAAGGAAACTTCTTTCTAACGAATACGTCTTTTGCTTCTCGTTTTAGACCATACAACCAGTGTAAGTTTTCATTTGTAGGATTCGGTAAAATAAACTTGTACTCAACTCCTCCAAAAAGTACATCCGAGTCCTCTTTTTGCATAGCCTGAACATATTCAGTCAAAAAAGAGTCGTTACTTGGAATAACGTCAGAATCTAGAAAAAGTAGCCATTGGTACTTTGCAATTTTTGCCAAGTAATTTCGCGTGTATGTCCTTCCTTTGTTTTCAGGTAACCTAAAGCAATGTATATTTGGATATGCGCCAATTTCCTTATACAAGCTGTTTAATTCATTTATATGTGAACCATCATCCAAAAGAATAATTTCGTAAGCAACGTTCTCATATTCAGCCAAAATAAAAATCTGACGCAAAAGACTGCGAATACGAATATTATTGAAATTCGGTATTAGTACAGAATACATTGGTTATAAATTAAAACAGAACAAGTATCTACTTTACTAAGCTAAATAAAGCTTCAACACTTGCTTTGCGGTCTATTTTTTTGGTTCGTGTGCGCTCAAATTCATCTACAAAATGAATTTCTTTAGGCACTTCAAATTTAGTTATAGTTTTTAGCGCTTTTATGTTTTTTTCGAGTTCTTCTGAGCTTGGAATTCCTTTGTAGTTTTTGACTATCAAAATAAGCTTTTCTCCTAGGTGCTTATCTTCTTTAGAAGCAATTATAAATTCAGAGTTAATTAAAGGCTCAATCTTTTTTTCTACTTCCTCCGGGTGAATTTTAACTCCGCCTGAATTAATTAGATTCCCTTCTCTTCCTTTCCATACAAAATGTGTTTCATCTATCAAATCTACAATGTCATTGGTAACCAAACTCTTATCTAAGAGTTTTTCAGAATGAATAATCAAACAACTTCTTTTGTCCACACTAAATTGAACATCGCCAATTGCTTTGAAGTTTGGATTACTTTTTTCTTTTTTTCTACTATTTATTCTTCGGTAAGCTACGTGAGAAATAGTTTCAGTCATTCCGAAGGTTTCATACACTTTTGTGCTTCTTCCTACTAAAGCTTTTTTAAGATGAAGAGAAACAGGTGCTCCACCTACTATAACTTTTTCAATTAAGTGTAATTTGTGAAGCGAATTAGACAATTGTAAAGGGGTTAGGGCACAGAAGTTGTACTTTTTTGTTACTTCATCAAGTGCCTTTACTTTTGGCTCTACTAAATCCAAATGCCAACCAAGTACCATTGCGCGTATGAGCATCATCCTGCCGGCTACATTATTAGCTGGAATACAACACAATACACGGGACTTAGGTAGAAGCTTAAATGTTTCGGCAGTAAAGTTAGCACTAGCTACCATTTTTTCCCGCTCTACAAAAATTTCTTTAGGCGCTTCTGTGGTGCCTGAAGTACGAAGTTTTATAGTCTCATAGGATTCATTCAACCAATCGAGCAGAAAATTTCCCAATAGTTCTTCGTAAGCCTTACCTTCTTTGACAAAAGAATAACAAACAGGATACATATCTTTAACTTCAAGATGTTCTCCATTTAGCTTAAAATCAGGATGTATTTCAGGTAATTTAGCGTCTAGCATATTATTTTATTTGCATTTATTCAACGAGTGAAAATACAAAAAAAACATGAAAATTTAGAACTTATTGACATTTTTTAAAAAAAATGGGATTCAAATATGTTTAGTCACTATTTTGATTAGATACAGAAACATTTCCAAACAATTTTTCTTTCCAATTTTTCCATTTATAAATTCTAGCGAGAATAAATAGGAAAATTGGATATACAATTAGCACAGGAAAAAGAACTTCTATAGTGGCATCAGGCTCTCCAAGGGAAATGAATATAGACTCAGTTTGAAAAGCAGTCCAATCAGCTGTTACAAGCAAAGCTGTCACTAAATTATTTCCTGCATGAAATCCAATAGATAATTCTAAGCCTTCATCCATTAGTGCCATTATACCAAGCAAAAAACCTGTGCCTATGTAACTCACCATGATAATTTTTCCAATTTTATCTACCTCAGGGTTGGCTAAATGTAGCAATCCAAAAACTACAGAAGTTATTACTAATGCAATACCTCGATTTTTTGATAAAACACCAATCCCTTGAAGCAAGTACCCTCTAAAAAAAAATTCTTCAAAAGTTGTTTGGATCGGAACTAAGAGGATGCCTATAATCAATAGTACCAAAAATTTGCCCCATTGAAAATTGACTAAGTAGTCGGAAGGATTATAATAGTAATCAAGGCTTGTAAAAAGTATAATAAGCCCCCCAATTAACCAAAAACCCACCCAAAACCGCTTCCAATCAAACTTTGCGCGAGTGGTTATCAAATCTTTAAAAGAAGCTTCATGAAAAAACTTGTAAATAAACCACACTGCAAATGCTCCAAAAACAAAAGATAAAAGCAATAGGAAAAAAGTTAGATTTTTGGAAAGAGTTGTCATTAGTTCCTCATATCCTATGTTTTGCAGGTCGCCACCATCTAAACTTATTTTAGCCATCACAGCACCAAAATGAATTAGAGTTCCTAATTGCCATATAAAAAAGATGAAAATTGCACCTATTAAGTAACGCCACCAATCTGTTTTACCTTTAAAAGCTAATTGAATGTAATCCATGTTTAAAATTCTAAATTTAATAATTAGATACTACTAATTCTTTTTTGTTACACCTAAAACTTGAAAAAAATTAAATGCTGTACAAAAACCAATTTTTTCAAAAAATGAAAAAAGAATTGTCAAATTCCAAAATTTAATTTAGTTTTGTTGGCATGAAGATGATAATAAATCATTTATGGTGGTGGAATAATTTACGTCGAATGTCGTGAAAGCTAACCCCATATATGTAAATCATATTTAAAGGCTTGTCAAACACGACAAGCCTTTTTTATTTTAAGACGAAACTATGAAGTATACATTAACAACTACATACCAAAAAATGCTCGCCGACACCTTGACGCCTGTAAGTATGTATTTGAAAATCAGGGATGTTTTTCCGCAATCTATTTTATTAGAAAGTAGCGATTACCATGCTTACGATAAAAGTTTCTCGTATATTTGCTGTAATCCTATCGCCCATTTTAAAGTTGAAAATGAACAAATAATTCTTCAATATCCCGATTCCTCCACTGAAAAAATTAAAATAAAAGAGAAAAATCAAGTGATTGAGGAATTGAAGCGATTCAATCAATCTTTTGAAGTCGAAGACCAATATTTAGGTTTTCTTCATCACGGAATGTTTGGTTTTACAAGTTTTGATGCAGTTAGGTATTTCGATAGTTTAGAATTTGACAAACACAAAGAAATTGGCTTACCTGATATGCATTACAGTGTGTATCAAAATATTATTGTGGTAGATCATTTTCACAACCAAGTAAGTGTATTTGACCACCGTTACCAAAATGAATCAAAACTCGATTACTTAGTTAGTGCTCTGCATCAATTACAATTTACCGCCTACCCATTTGCACTTTCAGGGGAAGTGATGTCAACTATCACAGATGAAGAATTCAAAGAATTTGTGGTGAAAGCCAAGCAGCATTGCCAACGTGGAGATGTCTTTCAATTAGTGCTGTCACGACGTTTTTCACAAGGATTTACGGGGGATGAATTTAATGTTTACCGAGCTTTACGAAGTGTAAACCCTAGCCCCTATTTGTTTTATTTTGATTATGGCAGTTTTAAAATATTCGGAAGTTCACCCGAAGCACAATTAGTGATTAAAGACCAAATTGCTGAGATACATCCTATTGCAGGTACTTTTAAACGTACAGGCGACGACGAATCTGATGCAAAAATGGCGCAAAAACTAGCTAAAGACCCAAAGGAAAATGCCGAGCATGTGATGCTAGTTGACTTAGCAAGAAACGATTTAAGCAGAAACGCAACAGATGTAAAAGTCGAAAAATACAAAGAGATTCAGTATTTTTCACATGTAATTCACTTAGTTAGTAAAGTAATTGGAACCACAAAAGACAAATCCAAACATTTACAAATTGCTGCTGATACTTTTCCCGCTGGAACACTTTCGGGAGCACCAAAATACAAGGCATTGGAACTTATAAACAAATACGAACCTCATGCGCGTGAAGCCTATGGTGGCGCTATTGGGGTAATAGATTTTAATGGAAATTACAATCATGCGATTGTCATACGGAGTTTTGTGAGTCATCAACAAAAATTACATTTTCAAGCAGGCGCAGGAATTGTTGTTGATTCAACCCCTGAAAATGAACTTGCAGAAGTAAATCATAAATTGGGCGCACTTAAAAAAGCGCTTGAAATGGCTGTGAATAATTGATTTTTAACTTTTTAGAATGTGTTATTAATGTGCTAATATGAAAATATGCTAATATGTTAAT
>SKIG01000206.1 GCA_007116535.1 Psychroflexus sp. | reverse complement strand
TTTTTCAACTTACTTGAATTTTGGACAGGAAGCAACCCAATTGCTATGGCAGACGGTGAATCAGAGACACAATATGCAGTAGTAGACGGTAAGAAAGTGCGAATGACAGCCAAGAAAAACTCTTTTGAAATTGTCATTATGGAAGGTGAAGACGCAGGAAAAACACTACAAATGCTGTTTTTGCCAGAAGATAAATCTTGGAATGCGGTAGGTCCAAACGGTGAACTAACTAAGCTTGCTTCTATGGAAGAAGGATTTTATATGATTCACACACCAGACGGAGAAAGCATTAAATTAGACGCGAACGCAACTCAAGCACATAACTTAGCAATCTTAGAGCAACAAATGGAAGAGAGCAATGTGCGTTATGCAGAACTTGATTAGTTATTTAGCTTATTAAATACAAAAAAGCCTGTTCAAAAGAACAGGCTTTTTTATTACTTACAGATTTACTATTAAGCTTCAAAAGGCTCAATTGAAACAAAAGACTTGTTATCTTTAGATTTCTTAAATCTTACAATCCCATCCACTTGTGCGTGAAGGGTATGATCTTTTCCTGCGTACACATTCTCACCTGGTTTGTGTGCAGTACCTCTTTGTCTTACGATGATATTTCCTGCAACGGCTGGTTGACCTCCAAAGATCTTTACACCCAATCGTTTCGATTCTGATTCTCTTCCGTTCTTGGAACTACCAACACCTTTTTTGTGTGCCATTTCTTTTGGTTTTTAAAGGGTTATTATTTACTTAAAGCCTCAATTAATTCTGCTTTTTTTTTTTTTTTTTATCCATCAAGACCACGCTCTTTTGCTAATTTTTTAAGATCTGCAACAGTTAAGCTGTTTAAATCTTCAGACGCATCAGCTTTTGGTGCTTCTTTCTTAGGCTCAGGTTTTGCTTCTACTTTAGGTGCCGATTTAGTAGCTCCTGAAGCAATAATGTCCTCAATTACAATTTGCGTAAGGTATTGTCTGTGACCGTTTTTCTTCTGGTAACCTTTACGTCTTTTCTTTTTAAATACGATAACTTTATCGCCTTTCAAGTGCTTCAAAACTTTCGCTTTTACTTGAGCACCATCTATAGCTGGGGCGCCAACAGTAACATCGCTTCCGTTGCTTAACAATAAAACTTCATCGAAGCTTACTGATGCTCCTTCCTCAGAAGCCAAACGGTGAACGAATACTTTTTGGTCTTTCGCAACTTTAAATTGCTGCCCTGCTATCTCTACAATTGCATACATAGTGTACAGGTTTTAATTTGTTTAAAATGGGTGCAAATATACTTTTTATTTTTTAACTAACCTAATCAAGTTTGCATAAAAAAACCGCCTTGATAAGAGGCGGCTTAATTATTACAAGAATTTAAGCTAAACACTTAGATTCTGTTATAATTTAGTGGTTACTTTTATATAATTCACCCACTTTATTCCAATCAATTACATTGAAAAAAGCTTCAATATAATCAGGTCTTCTGTTTTGGTAATTCAAGTAGTATGCATGCTCCCAAACATCAAGCCCCAAAATTGGAGTTCCACCGCATGATACATTTGGCATTAGTGGGTTATCTTGATTTGGCGTAGAGCAAACTTCTAAACTTCCGTCTTTATGAACACATAGCCATGCCCATCCTGAACCGAACTGTGTTGCTGCAGCATTAGAAAAAGCATCTTTAAACTTTTCAAAAGATCCGAAATGCTCGTCGATTGCTGCTGCTAAATCACCTGAAGGTGAACCACCACCATCTGGTGACATTACTTCCCAAAATAATCTGTGGTTATAAAAACCTCCGCCATTGTTTCTGACTGCGCCATTAGACAAATCTAAGTTTTGAAGAATCTCTTCTATAGATTCCCCCTCCAAATCTGTTCCTTCTACAGCAGCATTTAATTTTGAAGTATAACCCGCATGATGCTTTCCATGGTGTATCTCCATTGTTTTAGCATCAAGATGTGGTTCTAGTGCATCGTGAGCGTAATTTAGTTTTGGTAATTCAAAAGCCATATCTATTTTGTTTATTGATTAATATTGAAATTTTCATCAAAAATAATTATAGATAAAGGAATGTTCAATTTTTTGGTGTTATAAATTCCCTAAAATTTAGAATGGCTATAAGTAAGGGGTTGTTTTGTTTTAACTGTATCGAAGAAGAAATCTATCTACAACCTACGAAGTTTAATTTCAAAAGTAGTTCCTTTACCAACTTCACTGTAAGCGATACCAATCTTTCCATGATGGTAATCTTCAATAATTCGTTTAGCTAAAGAAAGACCTAAACCCCATCCTCTCTTTTTTGTCGAAAAGCCAGGCTCAAATATCCTGTTGAAATTTTTTGTTGGTATACCTTTTCCCGTATCGCTAATAAGTATCTTTATAAAGTTTCCACTTCGCGCCAACTCCACTTCTAATTTTCCCTTACCCTTCATTGCATCGATAGCGTTTTTGGTGATATTTTCGATGGTCCATGAAAATAAGGGTTCATTCAACTCAACCCAAACAGGCTCATCAGGTAAGTCAATAGAAAACTCGATTAGACGTGAGCTTCTTTTTTCTAGGTATTCAAAAGAAGCTTTGGTTGCTTTGGTTAAATCTGTTTTTTCTAACTTAATCTGGGAGCCTACTTTAGAAAAACGCTCTGTGATGGTTTTTAAGCGTTCGATGTCTTTTTCTATTTCATCTAAATAAGAGGGATCGACATTTTTTTCTTATTTCAAAATTTCCAACCAACCGAAAAGAGAAGATAAAGGAGTTCCTATTTGATGTGCTGTTTCTTTTGCCATTCCTGCCCACAACAAATTTTGCTCACTAGCTTTTGATGTATAATAAAAGAAATACACTAAGGCTAAGAAAAGTAAAATAATCATAAGCAAAATCACTGGATAATACTTGATTTTGCTAAGCACAGCTGAATTTCCATAAAATATAGTACTAAAATCATTTTCCCCCATACTCATCCGTATCGGTTCGTTTTCTGATGCTAGCTTGTCTATGAACTTTCGTAACTTCAACGAATCGCTTGCAATCTCTTCTGGCACATTGTCTACTGTTAGAATTTCATCTGAATCATCTAAAATTATAGTAGGTATATTTTGGTTCAACTTTAGTATTTCAAGTTCAAAATTTAAGTCTGCATCTTTTAAAGCGGCTTGGCTTACCGACTCCATTGCCATTACCCAAACTGACATTTTGGTACGTTCATCTACTTTTATACGATCGTAAAAAACGACAATGTTCCATGTTATAAGCGTCATTATAACAAGTGAAGTTACCACAATAAACCAACGGGTGAATTCTTTATTTTTAAGCAATTGCATGCGCTGAAAGTTTAGCTTTACATTCTATCAAAAGTAAGCGATTAGTAATGTTTTAGCAAATAAATCGCTAATTTATAATTACATCAAGTGTTAAAGTACACGACAAAAGTGGGTATTCGTCAAAAATCAAGAAATTTTAGAGTATTTGTTTTTTTGTCGTGGACTAAAATCAAGTGTATTTTCTTGCTAAACACTCTAAAAAAATTTAGGTTTATCAATACTAAGTTATTTTGTATGTTTACAGCTTTCAATTGCTCTCGGCAATTTTTTTTAAGAATACAAGTTATATAACAAAAACATACCATGCGAATTATCCTTCTTTTAATTGTTTTGTCAACAATCAGTTTTACAAGTCAAGCCCAAAAAATAAATTGGATGACCATGAATGAAGCGCTTGCAGCACAAAAAAAAAAACCAAAAAAAATTTTCCTTGATGCTTATACTGATTGGTGTGGGCCTTGTAAACTAATGGATAAAGAAACTTTTTCTAACCCAAAAGTTGCCGCTTATATCAATAAGCATTTTTATGCCGTAAAGTTTAACGCAGAAGGAACCGAGGTGGTAAATTATAATGATTTTGAATATACCAATCCTAACCACGATCCTAATCGAAAAGGAAGAAATTCGCAACATTTTTTTGCTAATGCTTTGAAGATTTCTGCTTATCCAACAGTTGTTTTTTTCGATGAAGATGGAAACATCATCTCTCCTGTTGTAGGCTTTCAAACACCTGAACAACTTGAGTTATACCTCAAAATGATTGCTAGTGACGAATACAAAGAAATCACTACTCAAGAAAAATGGGAAAAATATCAGAAGGAATTTAAGTCAACTTTTTAAGCTAAGACTAGACAAATTTGCATAAAAAGGATGCACTAGTTTATTTTTGAGTTAGGTCTCAATTAAAGTAATGAATTCAATAGCATCTAATTCATCTTTGATCGGAGCTATAAAGTCCATATAGATAGGTACAATTTCTTCATCCATGGGTTCTGCGCTAGGCAAATCTTGTTTGTAAGGATCAACTTGTTCTCCATTGACCCAAAAACGATAACACACATGTGGTCCCGTGGCTAAGCCAGTTTGCCCTACATATCCAATCACTTCGCCTTGTTTTACGTATTGACCAACTTTTGCTGCACGCTTAGACATGTGTAAATACTGCGTACTGTATTTATTGGTATGTTTTACTTTGACATAATTACCATTAGCCGCTGTATATCCAGAATGTGTAACCACGCCATCTGCTGTTGACCAAATTGGCGTTCCCGTTGGAGCCGCATAGTCAGTTCCTTTATGAGATTTCCACTGCTTGGTTACGGGATGCAATCTTCTTGGTGAATAATAAGAAGAAATTCGCGAATATTGAATAGGCGCCTTCAAAAAGAAGCTTCTTAAAGTATGGGCTTTTTCATCGAAATAATCATACCTATTGTTGATACTATCTACAAGGAAGTTAAACGCATAAAACTCTCTATCTCTATGCTTCAAAATTGCTGCTTCAATTTGATCTACTCCAACAAAAACAGTGTCATTAATAAACTTTTCAGTATAAATAATTTTAAACTGATCTCCCTTTTGAAGCTTAAAGAAATCGACACTCCATTGATAAATATCTGAAAACTTATGCGTCATTAAATAATGAATACCTGCTTCATCAATAGCATTCGATAGTGATGAAGAAATAACTCCTGAAGTTGTCTTCCTCTTAATACTAACAGGTTTTTCATCTTTTATACCATAAATACTATCGCCTAAAGAAATCACTGCATAATGCACAGGAGTCTTTTCGTAGACAAAATAGGCAGGTTGCGCCAATGAATCTTTGGATCGAAAAATTGCATAAGGACGTCCTATATTGACTCTTTTAAAATCGAATATAGAATCAGGGATTTGTTGCGTTATCTGAAATACTTTTGCCGGAAGAATACCATTTCTATCCATTATATTACCAAAAAAATCGCCTTTTCGAACTGTATCTCTATAGATTTCAAATTCATCTAAATTGATACCGTATTCATAACTAGGCTCAACCTTTTTAGGCTTAGTTTTCTTAGCATCAGATTTTTTTTCTGAAGGAGTCTCATTTTCACAGGAAGTGGCAGCGATAAAACTACTAATCGCAAAAATGAACATTAAGAAATAAGAAATTTTGCTAAGACACTTCTTCATAAGTATTCAATTCAAAAAGTATAACTTGTATACAATGACAACGTTTATCGCATTAAATATTGTATGCTAGGCTTTGTATTCTTTTACTGCTTCTACAAATGCGATAGCGTTTTCTACAGGAATATTTGGTAGAATTCCGTGACCTAAATTAGCAATATATCTGTCTTTGCCAAAAGCATCAATCATTTCTTTGACCATTTTTTTGATTTCAGCAGGAGAAGAAAGTAAGCGCGAAGGATCGAAATTACCTTGTAGAGTAATTTGACCACCCGTTAAATACCGAGCGTTTTTCGGTGAACAAGTCCAATCTACTCCAAGCGCACTTGCGCCTGATTTTGCCATTGTATCTAACGCAAACCAACATCCTTTACCGAAAGCAATTACAGGAACCTCATCTTTTAGCGCATCGATAATTTGTTGCATGTACTTCCAAGAAAACTCTTGGTAATCTCCCGGAGAAAGCATTCCTCCCCAAGAATCAAAAACTTGTACAGCATCAACGCCAACTTCTACTTTACCCTTAAGATAAGCAATGGTTGTATCTGTAATCTTCTGAAGTAGTTGGTGCGCTAAAACAGGTTGCGTAAAACAAAATTCTTTGGCTTTATCAAAATTCTTTGAACCTTGTCCTTGTACGCAGTAGCATAAGATTGTCCATGGCGAACCTGCAAATCCGATAAGAGGTACTCGGTCATTCAAGGCTTCTTTGGTCAATTTAATCGCCTCATACACATACCCAAGTTCTTCGTATACGTTTGGAACAACTACTTTATCTAAAGATTTTGTATCCCGAATTGGGTTGGGTAACCAAGGACCAACACCTGGACGCATTTCAACGTCAATTTGCATGGCTTGTGGAACCACTAAAATATCGCTGAATAAAATAGCTGCATCGGTGCCCACTTGGTCGATAGGCATGACGGTTATTTCGGTAGCCAATTCAGGAGTTCTACAGCGCGTAAAGAAGTCGTATTTATCTTTTAACTTCATAAAGTCAGGAAGATATCTTCCCGCTTGACGCATCATCCACACAGGCGGACGTTCAACAGTTTCTCCTTTTAAGGCTTTCAGAAATAAATCATTTTTAAGCATGCTCTATGTACTTTTTTAAGAAATGCAAAAATACATTTATTTAGTGGGTAATTGCAAACTATTTAAACAATAGAGTTTAATCTTAAATCACGTATTTATTTGAATTTGATATAAATCATGTTTCGTCACCGCTTTCAATTAAATAACTCAAAAAAACT
The DNA here is from genome assembly GCA_007116535.1 of Psychroflexus sp. Taxonomy (GTDB): domain Bacteria; phylum Bacteroidota; class Bacteroidia; order Flavobacteriales; family Flavobacteriaceae; genus Psychroflexus. The sequence goes on along the minus strand of SKIG01000206.1, from coordinate 2,794 downwards.
TCTCGAGGAATCTCTTTCGCACCAAGACTTTCCAAATGAGGCGTATGCAATTGACAGTCGATTAGCTTCACTCCTTTGGAAGCTAAATAATTAACCCAATAGATGAAACCAAACTTAGAGGCATTGCTTTGGTGACTAAACATACTTTCACCACAAAAAATGTTTTTTTCTTTGAGCCAAATACCATACAACCCACCTACTAATTTATTCGCTGCCCAAACTTCTACAGAATGAGCATGTCCTTGTTGATGAAGTACACTATAAGCTTTTTGCATATCATTTGTAATCCATGTGCCACTTTGACCTTTTCGGGGAGTGGTTGAGCAAGCTTGTATCACAGCGGTGAAATTTTTATTCACAGTAACTTGAAAACGATTACTTCGAATTACTTGTCGCATACTTTTAGATACTTTTAATTCGTCGGGGAATAAAACCATTCGTGGGTCGGGACTCCACCAAAGAATTGGTTGTGAATCATCAAACCACGGGAAAATACCATTTTTATAAGCCAACAAGAGGCGTTCAACAGACAAATCTCCACCAATGGCAAGTAAACCACTTTCATCTGTTAAATGTGGAGAAGGAAAAGCTAATTTGTCTGAAAGTATATACATCAGTAGATAAAAAATAAGGCTAAAATGAAAACAAAACTTCCAACAAAAAACAAGGCAAATGTGTAAGGGAAAATTTGTTTTGCTTTTAATTTTGTAATTCCAAGTAAAGGCAATGCCCAAAACGGCTGTAGCATATTTGTTACCTGATCTCCGTAAGCAAATGCCATAATTGTTGTTGGTAATTCGACGCCCTTTCCAATAGCTGCTTCAACAATAATAGGCCCTTGAATTGCCCATTGTCCACCGCCGCTTGGAACAAAAATATTCACTAAACCGGCACTTAAAAATGTAAAAATCGGCAAAGTTTCTTGGGTAGAAATTTCTATAAAAAATTGCGCAAGTTGTTCGACCATTCCGCTTTGACTCATAACTCCCATAATTCCAAAATAAAGCGGAAATTGAATGAGAATTCCTGATGCGCCTTTGATTGCTTCACCCAATGCTTTTGAAAAAGAAATCAAATTTGAATGCAATAAAAAACACAAAGAGAGCATGAGAAAATTCAGCAAATTTGGAGTAATCTCAAGTTTTAGTAAATGTTCTTTGTAAGTAACTATAAATATAATAAACAAGAGTAATCCTACGAACTTAGTTGCGAGTTTACTTCGGTCAAGTGGATGAATGTCTGAAAACTTTATTGAAGGGATCACTTCATTGAAGTCAGGAAGAGGGTAACCTGAATTTTTCTTTTTTGAAAGGTAATAAAGAAAAAGTGGAATCAGCAACAACAAACTTAGGCTTACCAATAAGTTTTGTATTGAAAATATGGTTTCTGAAGTGGATACTTGAGACCAAAATTCTGTTCCGAAACCAATAACTTTTTCCGTTGAATAAAAACTACTTAAATGATTTTCTTCCGTAACTTTTAACGGAGCAGAGCCACTTAATCCTCCGTGCCACACAAGCATACCTACATAACCCGCTGCTCCAAGAAGCGGATAATTCATATCCTTATTCTCTTGCTTAAATTTTTCGCCGATTTTTCGAACCAACAAGGCGCCAAATATCAAGCCTAGACCCCAATTGAAATAAGCTACTAAAATGGTAAGAAAACTCACCAAGACAACAGCAGAACTTATAGAATTGGCAAATGAAGTTAGCTTTGAAAGTAGAAATTCCGCAGGCTGACTTAGTGCTAAGATATGCCCAAGGACAAGTATTAGCATCATTTGATATCCAAATACGAGTAAGCTTTCATTCCAAACACCGTCACGCCAATACGTCATTATATTAATTGCATGAGAGACATCAGCAGGATTTGAACTGAAAAAGTAAGCCATACAAAGACTTAGTAAAGTAAGCAACAAGGCTATGCTTAACGGGCTTGGAAAATACTTTTCTATGTATTTGGCTATATTTTGAGTAATTGACAACTTGATGTTTTGAATTTTATTCACTCAAAAATAAACTTATTTTGGAAATAGCTTTATTAAACCTTTAAATCCTAAAAAATTAAGCAAAATAACAGAGACTTTTATCTATAAAATCTGTCCAAATCAACTCCCTTTCACATATGTTTCAGGTGTCATCACAGCTAAATTACTTTTTTTAAAATCTTTTATATTACGAGTAAGAATAATGCTAATCATTCTGTTTTGAACTGCAGAAAAATTTTGTAAAGCGTCTTCAAAGTCTTTAAACTCTGAATTAAGCGCCTCTACAACGACATCTTTATTCATTTCAGTAACTTCAATTATAGTAAGAAGTTGCTTAATCTTCTCAACAACTAACTGATGATTCGCTGTCTTTTTTAGTAAATAATAAACATTAGAAACTATCACAGGAGTTGTATAGCCAACTATCAATTTTTCTTCACATCGTCTAAATACTTCTGTAGCATATTCGGCAAAGGGTTCACGCTCGAAGAAAAAATCTAATATCACATCGGTATCGATTAAAACACTATCCATTACAAGTATTTTTCTTCAAGTCTTTTTCTAAGCTCTTCCTTATAGTCCATGTCCTTTGGCATTTTAAAAGATCCTTTCAAGGATTTTACAATCGGACTTATCTTTTTCGCTTTAGTATCAAGTTCATCCGATGTTTCCTGTTTTGTCAACATCTTAAGATAGTTCTCTACTATATCTGATAAACTTCTATTTTTTTCTTTAGCATACTTTTTTGCCCTTTGGATAACTTCTTGTTCTATTGTCAAAGTCAGCTTTGTATTCATTTTTGTT
>SKIG01000076.1 GCA_007116535.1 Psychroflexus sp. | reverse complement strand
TTGAATTACTTGCTATTTATACTAAACTCAAAGCGTTTATCCCAAGTTCACTTAGTTTAGACGATTTTCAAAATAATCCAAGTCAAGCTGCTTTTATCTGGCGTCAATCTCAAGGATTTGAGTCTTACGATAGACTAATTTTAGGAGCAACTCTTACTCACGAATTAACTCCTTCAGCACAACTAAAGTCGAGTATATTTACTAATTTTAAGGATGCATACGAACCTCGTCCTTTCGATATTTTAGGTGAAAACCAAATGATGATAGGTACAAGAAACTTGCTGCGCTATCAGCCTGAGATACTTAAGAGAAAGTTGACCCTTCGCACTGGTGTAGAATTTAAATACGAATGGTTTGCTAATCAAACTTCGCAGAATTTGTACCAAGACTTTCCGGGACAAGGAAGTGTGAGAGGCGAATTACTTACAAGATTTCAACAGCAACGAAGTTTTTTTGTTGCATTTGCAGATGCCAATTATACTATATCGGATAAGTTAAGAGCTGAAATAGGAATAAGTATGCAGCAAACAAGATACAGTGTTGAAGACCTGTTTCTAAACGATGGAGAAGACTTGTCAGGAAGCTTTCAGTATCCTCAGAGTATTAATCCTCGCTTTGGTTTAAGTTATGATATAACCAAAAATACGAGTTTACATTCGTCAGTAAGTAGTGGTTTTTCATTTCCAACTTTTGCTGAAAGTCTACTCCCTGATGGTCGCTTAAACGATGGTCTTCAACCCGAATCTGCATGGAACTATGAGTTAAGTTTTCGTTCATCGCTATGGAATAATCAACTTTATTTAGAAGCTAACGCCTATCGCATGAACGTGTCTAATTTGTTAGTAGCTCAACGAATTGCAGAAGATCAGTTTGTAGGAAGAAATGCGGGTAGCACTAGACATGATGGTATTGAACTTTTAGTCAACTCACATATAAATATTTCTAAGCAACTGGTGCTAAAACCATATTTTTCAGCTAGTTTTAATTTCTTTGAGTTTGTCGAGTTTGTAGATGATGACAACGATTTTAGTGGTAATCAGTTAACAGGGATTCCTGATCAGCAGCTAAATTTAGGTTTAGATATAGTGTACAAAAACTTCACTTTATATTCTAATTGGATGTACGTTGGAGAAATTCCGTTAAATGATTTCAATTCAATTTATTCAGATGCTTATCAACTTATTAATCTGAAATTGGTTTACAGTAAGCAATTTTTTAAGCATTGGGAATTTTCAGCAAATGCGGGAATTAATAACCTCTTAGATGAAAAATACGCAGCAAGTATTCTCCCCAACGCAGTAGGTTTTGGCGCTGCTCAACCTCGTTACTTTTATCCTGGCTTACCCCGGAATTATTTTGTTGGATTAGGAGTCAATTATTTGTTTTAGGCTTTGCTTGCGTAATCAAAAGCTTCATGGATTAATTCATTTTCTACTTGTTGGTCAATAGCACATTCACCTATTTTTTTGAGTAAAACGAAATTGATTTGGCTTCCTTTATTCTTTTTGTCAAATTTCATCAAGTCAATGATTTTTTTTCGTTCGTCTACAGAAAAAGAAGGAGTAGGATAATACTTTTGAATCACTTGTTTTATTTCAAGTAATTCGGTTTCAGTAAGTCCTGTTAATTTGTAAGAAAGATAGGCTTCCATAAGCATTCCAATGGCAATTGCTTCTCCGTGAAGCAAGTGTTTTTGGTGGTGAGTATGTGAGTAACTTTCAATAGCATGCCCAAGTGTATGCCCAAAATTCAAAATTTTTCTGATACCATTTTCAGTTGGGTCTTGCTCTACCACTGAAATTTTAATTTGGATAGATTCATAAATAAGCGCATCTAAATCGGAAAGTGTTAATTTATCCAAATGAAGAAACTTATTCCAGTATCCTTGGTCATAAATTAATCCATGTTTGACCATTTCAGCGAGACCGCTTCGCAATTCATTAGCAGGCAATGTAGGGAGGTAATTGCTGTCAACTAAAATCATTTTCGGATTCCGAATAATCCCGATTTGATTTTTCAAAGCACCTAAACCAATCCCATTTTTGCCTCCAATAGAAGCATCAACCATACCTAACAAGCTTGTTGGAACATGAATGAAATCAATCCCTCTTCGGAAGCAAGAAGCCACAAAACCTCCAAGATCGGTAACAACGCCGCCTCCTAAGTTTATTAATAACGAATGTCTGTCTGCCCCCATTTCAGATAGCGTTTCCCATAGTGAAACACAGGTTTCTAAATGTTTGTATTTCTCGCCTGCCTCAATTTCAAAAACTTCTATTGGCTTAACTGTTTTAATTTGTTGAAGCAAAATTTTACTGCAATGTTCTTGTGTATTGGTGTCTGTTAAAATAAAGATAGAGGAGTAGTCCTCATTTTTAATCAACTCATTTAGTTCAAGATAAGCTTTGTCTTTAAATAAAATGGGACAGGTCTCTATATGTAAATTTTGCATTTTAATAATCTATTGTTAATACTGCGAAAATAAAACAATTGTAATGATTTTTGATTCTTTGAGTTTGTATATTTGGCCACGAAAATTTTAGTAAATGTTAGACGCAAAAATATTCAACAACACTAAAGACGCTTTTGCTCTTAAGACAGATAAAGATTTAAAGCGGTCTCTTTTTATATTTAGAATCATGAATGTCCCAATGATGGTTCCTATCCTAACTTTTTTTACCAAATTATCCTTAAAATTAAGACTTCCTGTCGATTGGATTATTCGAAAAACCATTTTTGAACAATTTTGCGGTGGAGAGTCACAAAGGGAATGTATGCCATTGGTTAAGTTGATGTATACTAAAAAAGTACACAGCGTTTTAGATTATTCAGTTGAAGGGAAAGAAACTGAGGAAGAGTTCAATAAAGCTGCTGACAACAAGATTGCTATTATTGAATTTGCATCTAAAGCAGATGAAATTCCTTTTGCAGTAGCAAAACCGACGGGTTTAGGTCGCTTTGCAATTTGGGAAAAAGTTACCTGCAATGAAGAATTAACGGATGCCGAAGAAGCTGAATGGAAAAGAATCCAACAGCGATTTGAGCGTGTTTGTAAAAAGGCTCATGAACTCAATGTGCGTCTTTTGATAGACGCAGAAGAGTCTTGGATTCAAGACGCAGCCGATGATTTGATTGAGCGCATGATGGAGAAGTACAATAAAGAAAACCCCATTATTTTTAATACGCTTCAATGCTATAGATGGGATAGATTAGCTTATGTAAAAGATATATACAAAAGAGCTAAAAAGAAAGGCTTCAAACTAGGTTTCAAGATAGTTCGTGGAGCTTACATGGAAAAAGAAAATATTCGCGCAGCTAAGAAAGGATATCCAACTCCTATTTGCGAAAACAAAGAAGCAACCGATGTAAACTTTAATGCTGTAATGACCTATTGTTTGGATCATATAGATGATGTTTCCTTATTTATCGGTACTCATAATGAAGTTAGCTCCTATATGGGATTGGAGTTTTTGAGACAAAAAGGGCTTGTCGCTAACGATGAACGTGTTTGGTTTGGGCAACTTTACGGAATGAGCGATCATATTAGCTATAACGTTGCAGGAATAGGGTCTAATGCAATCAAATTAGTTCCATTTGGCCCAATTAGAGATGTCGTTCCTTATTTAATAAGAAGAGCTGAGGAAAATTCATCTGTTCAAGGAGAAGCAGGGAGAGAATTGTCTTTATTGTTAGAAGAAAAGCATCGAAGAGAAGGAAATTACGTAAAACGAGTTAGCTAGATGTTTTCAAAAAAAGACTTACAAACAAACGAGTATCATACTTATTATGAACTCTATCTTGCAAGAGTAGAAAGTGATGAAGCGCTGATGGAGAGCTTCCGTAAAAGCAAACATGATTTTAAAGATTTTTTGAATTCAATTCCTGAAGAAAAATACCATTTTCAGTACCAAGAAGGTAAATGGACCATCAAAGAAATAGTTCAGCATATTATAGATACTGAACGAATATTTTGTTATCGCGCCTTGCGCATAGCAAGAGGAGATAAAACCCCACTTCCAGGATTTGATGAAAACGCATTTGTTCCTCCTTCCAAAGCAAATTTAAAAAGTATGCCTCAGCTAATTAAGGAATATACTACTTTAAGAGAAGCTAATTTGGCACTATTTGAAGGTTTTGATAAGCAAATGTTGACTTGTTTAGGAGAAGCAAGCGCAGGTCCCGTTAGTGTTCGTGCTATTCCGTTTATTCTTGTGGGACACGAAAGACATCACATCCATATTTTTGAGACTCGTTATAAGTAGTTTTTACAGTAATTAGCAAGTATTTTTAACATCCTTATAATGAATAGCTAAAGACTAAAATTTATTTTAGTTTATTACTTCGTTTATTCATCTATTTTATGTATTTTTGCCGTCCCTAAGTGCAAATTGGAAATGCTTGGGTTTCAGAAATGTATAAAAATTAACACCTTCTGTGTTGAGTGCATAAATTTCCAAGTCAACTCAGAATACAAATTTTTATCTTCAATGGCTGAAGAAACTAAAACAAATGAGCAAGTAGAAGTAGCTCATTCAGAAAACAAACCAACTGCTGTTGCATCTCCGCAACAACAAAACCCAGAACAATTTTTAGCTGATTTCAATTGGCATCGTTACCAAGAAGGTATCGAAGAAGTTGATGATGCAAAATTAACTGAGTTTGAAAAATTAGTAGAAGAAAACTTCGTAGATACACTTCACAATGAAGTTGTTGAAGGTGTTGTGGTTAATATTACAGACCAAGATGCTATCATCGACATCAACGCAAAAAGTGAAGGTGTAATTTCTTTAAATGAGTTCCGTTACAACCAAGACTTAAAAGTTGGTGACAAAGTAGACGTACTTATTGATGTAAAAGAAGATGCTGAAGGTCAATTGATTTTATCTCACCGTAAAGCTAGAGTAATTAAAGCTTGGGAGCGTGTAAACAAGGCGCAAGAAGACGGTACGATAGTCAATGGACTTGTGAAATGTAGAACCAAAGGTGGTATGATCGTAGATGTTTTTGGCATCGAAGCATTCTTGCCAGGTTCTCAAATAGATGTTAAACCAATTAGAGACTACGATGCTTACGTTGGTAAAACAATGGAATTCAAAGTGGTAAAAATTAACCACGAATTCAAAAACGTTGTTGTATCTCACAAAGCACTTATCGAAGCTGATATCGAAGAGCAAAAGAAAGAAATCATTGGTCAGTTAGAAAAAGGACAAGTACTAGAAGGTGTTGTAAAAAACATTACTTCTTACGGTGTGTTTGTTGATCTAGGTGGTGTTGATGGATTAGTCCATATTACGGATCTTTCTTGGTCTAGAATTAACCATCCAAATGAGATTGTTGAACTTGATCAAACACTTAACGTTGTTATTCTTGACTTCGACGAAGACAAAACAAGAATCCAACTTGGTCTTAAGCAATTAAGCAAGCATCCTTGGGAAGCTTTAGATGAAAACATCAAAGAAGGTGACGTAGTGACAGGTGTTGTTACTGTTATAGCTGATTACGGTGCATTTATTGAAGTTGAAGAAGGTGTTGAAGGATTGATTCACGTTTCTGAAATGTCTTGGAGTACTCACTTGAGATCTGCACAAGACTTCGTGAAAGTTGGTGATAAAATTGAAGCAAGAATTCTTACTTTAGACAGAGAAGACAGAAAAATGTCTCTAGGTATCAAGCAACTATCGCAAGATCCTTGGACAGACATTACTGAAAAATATCCTGTTGGTTCAAGACATACTGGTGAAGTAAGAAACTTTACTAACTTTGGTGTTTTTGTTGAACTAGAAGAAGGTATTGATGGGTTGATTTATATCTCTGATTTATCTTGGACTAAGAAAATCAAACATCCATCAGAATTCTGTAATGTTGGCGACAAACTTGATGTTGTTGTACTTGAATTGGATGTTGAAGGTCGCAAATTAAGTTTAGGTCACAAACAAACTGAAAGCAATCCATGGGATGTCTATGCAGATCAGTTTGCAGTTGGAACTAAGCACACGACAGCAATTACTGAAATAGTTGACAAAGGTGCGACAATTGAATTCAATGAAGATGTAGTAGCTTTCGTTCCTTCTAGACATCTTGAAAAAGAAGATGGAAGCAAGTTAGCTAAAGGAGAAGAAGCTGAATTTATCGTTATCGAATTCAATAAAGAATTCAAACGTGTTGTTGCTTCTCACACTTCAATTCACAAGCAAGAAGAGCAAAAAATCGTTCGTAATGCTGCTAAAAAAGCAAAAGAAGAAAACCAAAAAACAACTTTGGGTGACGCTAACGCTGAATTGCAAGCATTGAAAGACAAAATGGAAGGTAAAGCATAATGTAGCTTCCTGATAATTTATGAATCGCCTCACTTTACGTGAGGCGATTTTTTTATGCTTTTTGGAAAAAAGTTTAAACTTAGGAATAAGTATTAGGCACACTTATTGTTGCAAGTTTACAGTATATATTCAATCATGAGGATTTTAGTATATTTACTTATTTTAACTTCGATTTCAGCTTTTGCGCAAGATTCACTTGCCAAGAAAAACTATATTCAAAAGCAAGCTAAAGAAGAAAGTACAGAATTTGAGCCTTATATGCTCGATGGAGCAATTCAACTGGATGAGGTTTTTATATTACCTGATTTGATGTTTTCAAATAAAGAATCACTTCGTGAATACCTTATTTTAAGGCGAAAAGTAAGAAAAGTGTGGCCATATGCACATTTAGCTTCAGCTAGATTAGATAGTTTGAATAACCGCCTTGAGCTTATGGAAACAAAAAGACAAAAAAAGAAGTATTTAAAGATGATACAGTCTTATGTAGAGGATGAATTTACGGAAGAATTAAAAAAACTAACTAAAACTGAAGGTCAAATACTGGTTAAATTAATGCATCGTCAAACAGGGAAAACCACCTTTGACTTAGCAAAAGAATTGCGTTCAGGATGGAAGGCCTTTTGGTATAATACTACAGCAAATATTTTTTCTATTTCATTAAAAAGGGAATTTGACCCGTACGAAGATATGGAAGATTTTATGATTGAAGATATTCTGCATCGATCCTTCAACAAAGGTGTGCTTCAGCGTCAACCTTCAGCAAATAAATATGATTTTTACGAACTCTTAGATATATGGGAAGAAAAAGTCGACTTATACAATAAGCCGACTTCTAAAAATGAAACTAATTCACTTATAAAGATTTACTAGCGTCTAAGTTATTGTATGCTCGCATTCCGTGTTCGTGAATATCCAACCCATCAACTTCTTCGCGTTTGCTAACTCTAATACCGCTATATTTCTTAAGCAAAAATAAAAATGGGAAAGCCGTAGCGCAACAAAAAACACCAACCGCAACAATTCCTATTACTTGAGAACCTAGTTGATCTAAGCCTGCTTGCGCGCCAAAAATTCCAACAGCCAATGTACCCCAAATCCCACTAAATAAATGAACAGGGATAGCGCCTACAGGATCATCGATTTTCCATTTTTCAATAAGGCTAATGGCAAATACAACCACAATCCCACCTATAAAACCAATGGCAATTGCTTCAAGAGGTGACATTAAATCCGCTCCTGCAGTGATGCCAACAAGTCCACCTAATATTCCATTAAGGAACATACTTACATCCAGGCTTTTGTAGACAACCGATGAAGTAATGAATGCACCCATTCCTCCAGCCGCTGCTGCTAGTGAAGTGCTTACTAAAACTAGTGAGGTCTCACCAGGAGCTGCAGATAAAACAGAACCTCCGTTAAACCCAAACCAACCAAGCCATAGAATAAAAACACCTGCAGTTGCTAAGGGAATGTTATGTCCTAAAATTACAAGTCCTTTTCCGTTGGCATCGTATTTGCCAATTCTAGGGCCTAACAAAATAACAGTCATTAAGGCTCCCCAACCTCCAACAGAGTGAACAATTGTTGATCCTGCAAAATCGTAAAACCCTAAAGCATCAAGAAAGCCTTCTCCCCACAACCATGAGCCAACAATAGGGTATATTAATCCAACATAAAAAACACTAAAAATCATAAATGAGCTTAGTTTTATGCGTTCTGCAACTGCACCAGAAACTATAGTAGCAGCAGTTGCTGCAAACATGCCTTGGAAAATAAAATCTGTCCAATAGGTATAGCCCCCATCAGCGTAAGAAGCTTGATCCCCGCCATCAGGAAGACTTAGTCCAAATCCATCGAATCCAAAATAGCCGTTGAATTCTCCAGGATACATTAAGCTAAACCCTACTACAAAGTATAAAAGTAGACCTGAGCATATAATAAAAATGTTTTTAAATAAAATATTGACTGTGTTTTTTTGTCTTGTAAGGCCAATTTCGAGTAATGAAAAGCCTAAGTGCATAAAAAAAACTAATGCTGTACATAGCATCATCCAAACATTGTTTGCTGTAAATAGTGCGTTCTCCATAATTTTTAACTAATTGCTTTGTTACCGTTTTCTTTAGTTCTAATTCTGTAAGCTTCTTCAATAGTAGAAACGAAAATTTTTCCGTCTCCAACTTCACCTGTAGAGGCCGATTCTAAAATAGAGTTTACAGTTTTGTCGACAAGTTCATCGCTGACCACTACGCTAATGAACCTTCGCTCAATAGACGATGTGCTATAAGAAATCCCTCGATACACGTGTCCCTTATGCTCATTTCCTACTCCAGTTACATTCCAATAACTGAAAAAATTGACGCCAATTTGATGCAATGCATCCTTTACGTCTTCAAATTGACTTTTTCTGATAATTGCTTCAACCTTTTTCATTAGAGTTAAATTTTGCGACTAAATTAAAAATTTTTTATTTAAAACTTTAAAATAGGGGGTGTAAGTGTAAAAAAATACATTTTTATTATTTTACACCCCCTAAAAATAGAGGTAAATTAATTAATAATAAATTTCATATGTATTTTTGAAAAAAAATTCAACTTATTTTTGAAGCATATTCAACTTTTTAGTTTATTTTTAGTCACAATAAATAAAAATTATGACCAAAAATCTTTTTTTAAGTCTGATTTTGTGTTTCACTTTTTTTTCAATTAGTAATGCACAAGATTATTTTCCTACAAATTCAGGAGTAAAGGAAAATGCTAAGAAAATAATTGCCTTTACCAATGCAACTATTCAACTTAACCCAAATGAGCAAGTTAAAAATGCAACTCTTGTAATAAAGGGGAATAAAATTTTAGAAGCAGGAACAAAAGTCAAGATTCCTTCAAATGCAAGAGTAATTGATTTAAAAGGAAAATACATTTATCCGTCTTTTATTGAGTCCTATTCTAGTTTCGGCATGAAATCTGTCCCCCCTGCAAGTTCAGGTCCTCAATACGAAGCTAACCGAAAAGGATATTATTGGAATGATCACGTACGTCCTGAACAAGACGCCATTGATTACTTTACATTCAATGAAGCGGAAGCAAAAAAGCTTAGAGATGCAGGATTTGGTTTGGTTAATACTCATTTAAATGACGGACTTGTAAAAGGAACTAGCGCATTAGTTGCTTTAGTTGATGACAAGGAACCTAATAAAACAATCATTGATAAAAAATCGGCTCAATATCTTGG
>SKIG01000066.1 GCA_007116535.1 Psychroflexus sp. | reverse complement strand
TTATTGGTATTTTTCCCACTTCAAAGCTAGATGAATGCGTGGATTTACTTTTGTTGAAGCAGGACTTAAACATTGTTTGGAGGTCAATCAAATAGATGGATTGCAAATTGATTTGATTGAAAATGAAGCCTTTTCGATTCATCGACAAACGGTAGCTAAATTTTTAGATGACAAGCTTTTCTTTGATTCTTTAGAGTATACAGTGGTTTTAGATGGAGTATTATTCAACAAAAAAGAGCTCATAAAAAACTACCAAAAAACCCATCTGAAAGACGTTTTAATAGAAATGTACCATTCTCAAGGAGAAGAATTTTTTGATGAATTTAGAGGAAGTTTTTCAGGAATTTTTATTGATAAAAAAAATCGACTTCAACTTTATTTTACAAGTCATGTTGGTGAACATCCTTTATATTATTTTGATAGTGAAGATCCTACAATTGTATCATCAAGAGTGTCTCCTATTGTTGAATTATTAAAGCTCAACAAACTTTCACACACATTAAGTTCAGAAGGTGCTTATTGCTTGCTTACGCATGGGTATATGTTGGGAGAGTATACCTTAGTCAATACAATTAAAAAAGTCCCTGCGGGTTCATACCTCAAGATTAAAGACGGAAAAAAGAAGATTTGCACCTACTTTTCTTTTGAAAACAAACTGAATTTCAACTTAAGTGAGTCAGCTATTATTGAAAGCATAGACCAACTTTTTTTAAACTCAATAAAACAAATTGTTGCAAAAAACCAAGAATACAATTATACGAATTATGCTTCTTTGAGTGCGGGCTTAGATACTCGTGTAATAAATTATGCTTTCAAAAGATTGGGTGTAAAAAATGTGATTAATTTTTCCTATTCCCAATCAAAACATTACGATGAAACCATCTCTCAACAAGTCGCAGCAGATTTACAACGAGAGTGGTATTTTAAAGCTTTAGACGATGCTTCTTCAATCACAGACAATATTGATGAAGTTGTTAGACTAAATGACGGAATGGTCTTGTATTTTGGTCCAGGTCAAGTTAGCGACAGTTTCGATTTATTAGATGATGCACAACTTGGATTGATTAGCACAGGATTGCTTGGAGGTTCGGTTGTAAGTTTGGAAGATGTAAATCCTCATGCTGAAAATTTCAGTATAAGTAAAGGTGCTTATTCAACAAAACTCATTCATCAATTAAAAAAGAATTTGCCTGAAAACTTTACATCAACTTATTCAAATGTAGAACTTTTCAAGTTAAATAACCGTTTATTTAATGGGGCAAATTATGGCGCGCCTTTGACTTATTTAGAAAAATCTATTTCATTTTCTCCTTTTTATGAGGTAGATTTTTTGTCGTTTTGTTTGTCCATTCCTCCAAAATTTCGTTTGAATTATAGGATTTACGATAAGTGGATTTTAAAATATTATCCTGAGGTAGCTAAATTTTCTCACAATGGAATTCGAAAAATTGGACAGCAACCAATTCAGATTGGAAAGAAACAGTTTTATTTTACATCTTTAGGAGAAACTTTTAAACAAATTAAACGCAAAATAGGCTTGGCACCATCGCAGTTGAATTCACCGAACCACATGAATCCACTTGATTATTGGTATACATCCAACCCAAAAGTAAAGGCTTATTTGGATGGGTATTTTCAAAATAACATAGATTTGTTGGCAAATCAAGAATTGAAAAATGATTGTATATCGTTGTATAGTCAAGGAAATACAATAGAAAAAACACAAGTATTAACTTTGTTAGGAGCGAACAAGCTTTTTTTTACTGAGTAAAATGTCATTAAAGAAAACTGCCATAGATGGATCTAAATGGACCGCTGTAGGAACAGTAGGTAAGGCATTGATGCAAGTACTTCAAGTAGTTGTACTTACTCGTTTTTTAGCCAAAGCCGATTTTGGGGTTTTTACTTTATCACTATTTATTGTAAATTTCTTTCAGATACTTAGTGATTTTGGCTTCAACTCTTCGCTAATGCATCAACAAAAGATAAGCAAACAACAATTTAGTAGCTTGTATTCACTGAATTTAATTGTTGCGACAGCTTTATTTGTTATTTTGTTAACCTTGGTTCCTTTTGTCGCTAACTTCTATTGCAATAAGGAGTTGATATTGCTCATTCCAATTCATGCAAGCATTCTGTTTTTAAATTCAATTGGGAAATACCATCGACTGATGTTGCACAAATCATTTCAGTTCAAGCTTTTAAATCAAGTAGAATTGATAAGTTTTTTTATTGGTTTGGTAGCTGCTATAATCGCGGCGATTGTTGGTTTGGGGATGTATAGCTTGGTAATTGCAGCTTTATTAACTGCTTTTGTAGCCAATATTTCATTTTATATTCTTAATTACAAAGAGTTTAGATTCGCCTTTCGTTTGCAAATTTCAGAAGTAAAGCCTTTTTTAAGAGTAGGAGGCTTTCACATGGGAAGTTCTATTTTAGACTTTTTGTCCAAAGAAATCGATGTAATGATTATAGGAAAGCTATTGGGTAATGATTTACTTGG
>SKIG01000121.1 GCA_007116535.1 Psychroflexus sp. | reverse complement strand
GAATATCCAACAATGACCCTGAACTAGGTATTCCGAAATCAGAAGAAGAGCTAAAAAAGTTAGTAGGGGAAACTGTTACAGAAGAAGGAATTGGAGGAGAAACCGCCTTTCAACTATATAGAGATGTATTGCTAAAAGCAGCAGTTCCTGTAGATCATCCACGTCACTTGGCTTTTGTACCTGCATCACCCACTAAAGCGGCAATTTTATTTGATTTGGTAACTTCTGCATCGAGTATTCACGGCGCCTATTGGATGACAGGTGCGGGAGGAATATTTTGCGAAAATAGAGCTATGGAATGGCTAGTATCTCTTACAGGTATGCCTGAAAAATCTTTTGGTGTTTTTACTTCAGGGGGAACAGCAGCTAACTTATCTGCAATTGTTGCCGCTCGAGAAGCTTGGCGAGAGAAGGATGCTATGCACGATAGCTTGAAGGGATTGATTATCACTTCCAAAGGTGCGCATTCTTCAGTAAAGTCTATGGCTAAAGTTATTGATGCAGATATTTTGTATGTGAACGACGAAAGTGAAGAAAAACTAACAGGAAGTGCACTTCAGCAAAAGATTGAGAGCCTCAATGACCTTGATAAAAAGCGTTTGTTTGCCGTCGTTGCCACAGGAGGAACAACTAATGCGGGAATTGTAGACGATTTAAATGGTGTTGCACAAATTTGTGAGCAAAATGATTTATGGTTTCACGTAGATGCAGCTTACGGAGGAGGAGCTTTGGCTGCTCCATCGGTAAGGCATTTATTCAACGGAATAGAGAGAGCTGATAGCGTAACCATCGATCCGCATAAATGGATGTTTTCTCCTTACGATTGTGGGGCAATCATATATAAAAACATGGAACTTGCCGCCAATGCGCATTCGCAAAAGGGTTCTTACCTAGATATTTTCAAAGATGAAGGAGCCCATGGCTTCAATCCATCAGATTACCAAATTCAGTTGACAAGAAGACTACGTGGTTTGCCGCTTTGGTTTTCATTGGCAATGCACGGTACCAAAAAATATGAAGAAGCAGTTGAGCGCGGACTTCAATTGGCCAATTATGCAGCAGAAAAAATAGAAGAGCTCCCACATGTCGAGCTCATCAGACCACCCGGATTATCTTGCGTATTATTTCGAATAATTGATTGGCAACCAGAGCAATACACCCAATGGACATACGACAACCATAGAAGTGGGCTAGCTTTAGTTACTCCGACCAAATGGGAAAATGAAGGTGAAGTTGAAACCATAGCAAGATTCTGTTTTATCAATCCTGATACACAAGAATCTTTTATTGATGAGATTTTAGCAAGTATGAATTAGTACACTCTTTTTAGAATCAAATGGACTTATTTTAGATTGTATTCCATAAATTTACACTTGAACTTATAATGAAAATTATTTTATGGAAATACCTCTATTAAAAGAAGTTGTCATTGTCCTCGGAATATCGATTGTCATCATTTTAGCTTTTCAACGGCTAAAGTTACCTTCGTTACTTGGATTTCTTTTGGCAGGTATTATCGTAGGACCAAGTGCCTTCAACTTACTTAGTTCACAGCATGAAGTAGAGCTACTTTCAGAAATAGGGATAATTTTCCTGTTATTTGTCATTGGTATTGAACTCTCCTTCAAAGGATTGATAAGCATTTGGCGAACTGTTTTTATTGGCGGAGGATTACAAGTTGGACTCACTATATTAGTCACTGCTTTACTAGCGATGGCTGTAGATGTGCCCATAAATACTGCTGTTTTTCTAGGATTTCTAATTTCACTGAGTTCAACAGCAATCGTATTGAAAATTCTAAATGACCGAGGCGAATTAAAGACACCTCACGGAAGATTAGCCTTAGGAATTCTTATTTTTCAAGATATAATTGTAGTACCTATGATGTTGGTAACTCCAATTTTAGCAGGCGAAGCTGAGAATGTTACGCAAACTGTATTGTTTCTTTTGTTTAAATTGGCAGCTGTTGGAATTGTGGTTTTTATTCTTCAAAAGTATGTTGTTCCTTTTGTATTCGAGTTAGTTGTCAAGTCTCAAAACAGGGAATTATTCATACTTTCAGTGATTGTATTTTGTTTTGGTGTAGCTTGGATGACATCTGCCGCAGGACTATCCTTGGCTTTAGGTGCCTTTTTTGCAGGATTAATTATTTCTGAGTCAGAGTATTCACATCAAGCTACAGCCAACGTACTTCCATTTAGAGAAATATTTATTAGCTTCTTTTTTGTTTCGGTAGGCTCCTTACTCGATTTGAATTTTTTTGTGGCTAATTTTGTTTATATATTGGGCTTTGTAATTCTTGTACTATTAGTTAAAATGTTGATAATAGGTTTAGTTTCAACCTTTTTAAAACAGCTACCTGCTACTTCATTCAAAACTTCTTTTTCTTTGTTTCAAGTTGGAGAGTTCTCCCTTTTATTATCTACCGTTGGTGTTTCAACAGGAATCCTTCCACAGGAAACATATCAATATTTTCTTGCTGTTTCAATTATCAGTATGGGCTTGACGCCTTTT
>SKIG01000248.1 GCA_007116535.1 Psychroflexus sp. | reverse complement strand
TGGATGCCTGCAGAAGGTATAGAACAAAACGTTCACTATGCTTATCCTGCTTGGGTTGAAGGAAGCAAAACTAGCATGGATGCAATGAAAAAGCACATGGATTCAGATGATAAAGTAAGACTTGATTATGCGTCAGCATATGCAAGAATTGCAAATTATTGGAAAAATAGACAAGGAATGATTGATGCTTTAACTGAAGCCAAAACTGCGCAAACGAAGCGAAAAACTGAGAAAAAATTCGATAAATGGGCGAATAAAAAAGCTAACCAAGCTCAGTATGGTTCAGTCATAACAGATATCAATAACTACTATGAACTTACCAACGAAAAAGCAAAACACGATAACTATCTATTGACGTTGCTTAGAGGTAGCGATTTCGCAATTTTACCGTATCGCTTAGGAAGTGGCTTGAAGCAATACATCAGTGCTCCTGACGCTCAAAAAGAATTTATTAAAAGTCGTTTGGAGGAAATGATTGAAGAAGCTTTTGAGACTATACACATGCCACTAGAGAAGGATGTGATGGCAGCACAACTGAAGCTATATAGTGAAAAAGCTAGTACTTACGGATTAGCTTCAAGAGTACAAGAGTTGAAAGATGCAGACACAGATTTTGATGATTATGTAAGTGATTTGTTCGATTTAAGCTTATTCACTTCTAAAGAAAGAATGTTGGCATTTTTGAATTTACCAAATGAAGCTCTAATTGATAATGATGAATTATACATTTTGTCTTCAAGTTTTATCGAGCAATACAATGCAAAGGATGAAGAATTAGTTGAAGCAGAAGAAAAATTCAACAAAGGATTTAGAAAATTAGTCGCAGGATTGAAGGAATCAAAACTTTCTACAATCCAATATCCTGATGCCAACTCGACTTTACGTTTGACTTACGGAAAAGTACAGGCTTTACCAAAGGATAGTAGAAACGATGCTAAAATAAACAATTACACAACACTTAAAGGTATGGTAAAAAAGCACCAACCTGGTGATGCCGAGTTTGATTTATCTCAACCACTAATTGATTTGTACAACAAAAAAGATTTTGGAGATTATGCAGATGCTGACGGTTATATGCCGGTTAATTTCTTAACAGATAACGATATCACAGGTGGTAATTCAGGTTCTCCCGTGATCAATGGTAAAGGTGAATTAATTGGGCTTGCTTTTGACGGAAATATCGAAGCTATGGCAGGTGATGTTATTTTTGATAACAAACTTCAGCGCACAATAAACGTTGATGCGCGATTCATTTTATTTATCATAGATAAATATGCAAATGCGGGACATTTGATTGAAGAAATGACGATAGTAAAGTAAACTCTCTAATATTAAATTATAAAAAAACTGCTTCAAGTGATTGAAGCAGTTTTTAGCATTAATTACGGCACGTAATTAAAAAGGATATGTATTTTCGTTTACCACCTTTTCTGCAATTAATTCTTGAAGGGCAATAACGTTTGGATAGTTATCGTATTTTGTGAAACGCTTTAATCCCATCAACATCATTTTTTGTTCGTCCCCTTCTGCGAAAGAAACAATACCTTCCTTAGCTCTTTGGTTTACTTTATCAACTGCTTGATACAAGTATAATTGAGCCATCGCAACTTGGTGCTTGTGCTCTTCTTCACTTAATCTTATAGCATTCTTTTCAGCTCTTAAAATAGCGGATTCTGCCATATATATTTCAATCAGAATATCGGCAGAAGCCATTAATAAAGCTTGGTGCTTTTCGATTTCAGCCCCATATTTTTTCATTGCCGCTCCTGCTACCATTAAGAAAACTTTCTTTAATTTCTTAATCATCGCTTTTTCTTCTGAAAGTGGTGCAGAATAATCTGGTACCTCAAATGAAGGAATTCCTGTCAACTCCTCTCCTACTGCAGTAGCAGGACCAAGTAAATCAACATGACCTTTCATGGCTTTTTTAATCAACATACCCACTGAAAGCATGCGGTTGATCTCATTGGTTCCTTCGTAAATTCGTGAAATACGCGCATCTCTCCATGCCGCCTCCATCGGAGTGTCTGCTGAGAATCCCATACCTCCAAAAATCTGAATACCCTCATCTGTACATGTCTGAGCATGCTCAGAAACGGCTACTTTAAGAATAGAACATTCTATTGCAAACTCTTCTACTCCTTTTAATTCTGCTTCTTGGTGTGAAGCTCCGCTTTCTTTTCTAGCCTTGATTCTATCTTCAATATCTTTTGCAGCTCTATACGAAGCTGATTCATCCACAAAACAACGGGTTGTTATTTCTGCTAATTTGGTTCTGATAGCCCCAAATTTTGCAATCGGTGTATTGAACTGAACTCTATCGTTAGCATATTTTACAGCTGTATCAATTACTCTTCGTTGAGCGTCCAAACAAGCAGCAGCTAATTTTATACGACCAACATTTAATGCGTTCATCGCAATTTTGAATCCTCCACCTCTTTCACCAAGCATATTTTCTACAGGAACAACGGTGTCATTAAAGAAAACTTGTCTTGTAGATGATGAGTGAATCCCTA
>SKIG01000005.1 GCA_007116535.1 Psychroflexus sp. | reverse complement strand
GCTTACACTACTATTTCCGCGCTTGGAATTTTAGTGTTTTTAATAGGGATCGGAACCAACTATGCTTTGATTGCTGCTTTGGTCTTTATCATAGTACATGCGCTTTACAAAGCATCTTTGTTCTTAATCACAGGAATCATTGACCACGAGACAGGCACGAGAGACGTAACTAAGCTAAGTGGTTTGCGAAAAGTCTTGATGCCGGTAGCTATTGCAGGATTTGCCGCTGCAATTATTAGTGGGGGAGTACCTCCAACTATTGGATTTCTAGGAAAAGATTTGATTTACGAAGCAACATTAGGTCATTCCACTCACGCTATTTTGCTAACAGTAATTGCCGTTGCAACGAATATTTTGCTGTTTTATGGTGGATTTCTTGTAGGGGTAAAACCCTTCATGGGAAAGCTTCCTCAAGCTTTTGAAAAAGTACATATGCCAAGCCCGCTCATGTGGGTGCCACCTATTATTATGGTGGTTGCAGGAATTGTTTTTGGTGTTTTTCCAAGTTTAATTGAAGCAAGTCTTATTCAACCAGGTGTCGATTACCTAACGCAACAAAATGAAACTATACACTTAAAGCTTTGGCATGGTTTCAATACAGTTTTATTGCTAAGTGCTATTACCATGGGAGCTGGATTGTTGCTTTATTTTGTGTTTAAACCATCGTATCGTCTAGAAAATGCTATTGCTAAAGTAGAAGCAGTATCTCCAAAATCGATTGTACTCTTTTTTAGCAATGGGTTCTTAGATTTTTCAAAACTTTGGACAGACTTTTTTCAAAACGGATACTTGCGTCACTACGTTGCAACCATTGTTGTTTTTCTTTCGGTATGTTTGGCGTTTATACTGATAAGTAATTTCGATTTGAACTTAGATTATAGTAGTTTTTCAAAATTGACAGTCTATGAAATTTCTATAGTCTTGATGATGATGGTAGCGGTTATTTTTACTGTATTTTCTCGTTCACGATTGGCGGCGGTAGCTTCGATGGGAGTTGTTGGCTTTTCATTCTGTTTGCTGTTTTTGTTTTATTCAGCTCCGGATTTAGCTATGACGCAATTTTCTGTAGATACGCTTACCGTTATACTTTTTGTCTTGGTTTTGTATCGATTACCTAAATATTTGAATTTTTCAAAAAATGTATTGCGTGTTGAGCATGGTGTGCTTTCAGTGGCTTTTGGAGGACTAATAACTCTTTTAATACTGAATGTTATTCAAGAGCCTGTAAACTCAGAAACAAGTAAGTTTTATGCAGACAATTCGTATATTCTTGCTAAGGGAAAGAATGTGGTGAATGTAATATTGGTTGATTTTAGGGGAATAGATACCCTTGTTGAAATATGTGTACTTATAGTAGCAGCTTTAGGTGTGTTTAGTTTGCTGAAGCTTCGTCTTAAAGTACGAGATAAGAAATAGAAACGGAATTTGCGTGAGGGATTGCAGTGAAAAGCCCACAGCCTCGATGCTTAATCGAGGCGAGGACTTGTAGCGGAAAGCCCGGTTTTGGCGACCTTAGTCGCTAAAACACGCCCAAAAAACAAGAAAGAATGAAGACTGTAATTTTACGTACTGCGTCTAATTTTTTACTGCCGGTGTTGTTGTTGTTTTCAGTATTTATTTTGCTGAGAGGACACTACTTGCCGGGAGGTGGGTTTATTGGAGGCTTGGTTGCAGCTATCGCATTTGTGTTGGATGCCTTCGCAAATGGCTTAGAAAACACCAAAAAGTTACTCAAAATACACCCTGGATTTTTGATGCCTGTGGGATTGAGTTTGTCGGTTTTGGCAGCTGTTTCGCCCATTTTTTTCGCAGATGCACCCATCATGACGGGGCTTTGGGCTTCTAATCCAATTCCTGTAATTGGCAGCGTGGGCTCGGCCTTGTTTTTTGATGTTGGCGTGTTTTTAGTGGTGATTGGTGCAGCATTGACCATTATTTTTACAATTTCTGAATCGGCTTAACCGCCACTTTTTAGAAATTGAAATGAAATTGTTTTTTCTTAGTCGGTTATTAAGTTAAGTGTTTTTTTATATGATTTTTTTGGATTAACCTATGGAAATATTATTAGCAATTATGACGGGAGTTCTTTATGCAGCAGGCATTTATATGATGTTGCGTAGGAGTATTGTCAAGCTTATTTTGGGAATTATCTTGTTAGGAAACGGGGTTAATCTGCTGATTTTTCTTTTGGGGAGAATTAGTAAGGGAAAACCACCCATTATTCCTGATACAAGTAAGGTTTTTGAAGATTTATACGCCGATCCTGTGCCACAAGCACTCATTTTGACTGCTATTGTGATTAGCTTTGGCTTGCAGTCATTCGCTATTATTTTAGTGAAACGAACTTATAAAGTACTGAAAACTGACGATTTAGATCAACTTAATACCACTGACGAAGATTCATAATGAAAGACCAACTTATCATATTACCCTTGCTTATTCACTTGCTTTTTAGCATCGTACTGATGTTTTTTTGGCGAGTCGTAAAAGTGCAGAAAACACTTACTATTATTGGAAATAGCTT
>SKIG01000075.1 GCA_007116535.1 Psychroflexus sp. | reverse complement strand
TCTACCAATTTATAAACTCGGTTGATGCCCATTTCAATTCGCTTATTATATACTTGACTTTCTAAACATCCAAGCATGTGAGCTATTTGTCTATCGGCAAATCCTTTTTGCTTGGCTTCTAGCATTAGGTCTTTAGACAAGGTATCTATTTTGTACTGCTCTATCTCTTTTTCCAGGAAATGAAGCTCTTCGTATTGCCTGAGGAACCACATGTCTATCTTGGTGATTTCATGGATTCTACTCAACGGAATACCCATTTGAATTGCATCGTAAATCACAAATACTCGGTCCCAACTTGCGTGGGTAAGTTTACTAATAATTTGCTCGTAATTGGTATATCCTTTGCCATCTGCTCCTAATCCATTTCTTTTGATTTCTAAGGATTGTGTTGCTTTATGCAGGGCTTCTTGAAAAGAACGTCCTATTCCCATAACTTCTCCTACGGACTTCATCTGAAGCCCAAGTGTTCTGTCAGATCCTTCGAATTTATCGAAGTTCCAACGTGGTATTTTTACAATTACATAGTCCAAAGTCGGTTCAAAGAAGGCTGAAGTTGTTTTTGTAATTTGGTTTTGTAATTCATTTAGGTGATACCCAATAGCTAACTTAGTAGCAATTTTAGCAATGGGATAACCTGTAGCTTTAGATGCTAAAGCTGAGGAACGCGATACACGTGGGTTGATTTCGATAGCGATAATGTCTTCTTTTTCGTCAGGACTTACTGCAAATTGCACATTACATCCTCCGGCAAAGTCGCCTATGCTTCGCATCATTTTGATGGCCATATCTCTCATTCGTTGGTAGGTGCGGTCACTCAATGTCATCGCGGGAGCTACTGTAATCGAATCTCCTGTATGAATGCCCATTGGATCGAAATTTTCGATACTACAGATAATGGTTACATTGTCGTTGTCATCTCGCAACAATTCTAACTCATGCTCCTTCCATCCGATAAGCGCTTTATCGATAATTACTTCGTGTATTGGCGATGCCTCCAAACCTCTTGTTAGCAGTTCTTCAAACTGATCTTCTGAATGTACAAAAGAGGCTCCTGTTCCTCCTAAGGTAAAGGAAGCACGGATAACTAAAGGGAAACCAAATTCTTGCGCTACTTCTTTCCCTTTTAAAAAGGAATTGACTATTCTTGATGGAGCAACACCAACACCAATTTTTTCCATTAATAAACGGAACTTATCTCTGTCTTCGGTGATGTTGATTGCGTCTATATCGACCCCAATAATCTCTACACCAAAATCTTCCCAAATGCCTTTGTCATCTGCTTCGATACATAAATTAAGCGCTGTTTGCCCACCCATCGTTGGAAGTACAGCATCTATTTCAGGATGATTTTTAAGAATTTCTACAATAGATTTTGTGTTCAATGGCTTGAGGTAGACATGGTCTGCCATCGCGGGGTCTGTCATAATGGTAGCCGGATTGGAATTGATAAGTACCGTTTTGATTCCTTCCTCTCGAAGCGAGCGAAGTGACTGAGAACCTGAGTAGTCGAATTCGCATGCTTGACCGATAATAATTGGACCCGAACCGATCAATAAAACACATTTTAGATTATTATTTTTAGGCATTTTGATGTAATTGTAAGAGTTAAAAATTTGGGTACAAAAAAAGGGTGTTACTACAATAAAAGTAACACCCTATATATGATAATCGCTCATCACTATTTTCTTCTTAAGCTAGCTTCTGAGGATACGCTTAATCTTTTTCTTCCTTTGGCTCTTCTTCTAGCCAAAACTTTTCTTCCGTTCACGGTTGACATACGCTCTCTAAATCCGTGCTTATTCTTACGTTTTCTTTTCGAAGGTTGAAAGGTTCTCTTCATTTCTATGTATCTTTATGTGCTTAGTATGTTTCTAAAAAATATTGCGTGCAAATATACAACAAGTTTTTTTTCTGACAACAAAATATTGCTTAGTTTTTTCTTTTGTTTTTTGTAGCTTTGTCCTCTCATAAATTTTATATCCATGTTCAATAAAAATATCAAACTTGTCATCACTTTTCTCATTGTAGCATATGCTGTTTATCAATTCACGGAAGGTTTTATAGGAAATGGGATTGCACTGATTTTGTTTTCGACAATTTTTGTTTTGCTTTACTTTAAAAATGAAATGATTTTGATGGCTTTTTGGAAGCTACGCAAACAAGATTTTGATGGAGCTAAAAAATACTTAGACAAAATTAAAAATCCTGAGGCGAATCTAACGCAAAAACAACAGGGATATTTTAACTACTTACATGGATTGATGGTTTCTCAAACCAACATGACTCAAGCTGAGAAATTCTTTAAAAAAGCACTTAAACTTGGTTTGTCTATGGATCAAGATGTGGCTATGGCAAAATTAAGTCTTGCAGGAATTGCTATGACTAAACGCCGTAAGCGTGAAGCACAAATGCTATTGAAAGAGGCGAAAGATTTGGATAAGCAAGGAATGCTGAAAGACCAAATCCGAATGATGAAACAGCAAATGAAGAAGTTTTAGGGGATACTGTGGTTTTTTTGGTTGCTGTGGTT
>SKIG01000137.1 GCA_007116535.1 Psychroflexus sp. | reverse complement strand
TAATGTATCGGTTTGATATTCTGCAATTGCCAATTCAATTATTTCAGTCAAATCCTTTTCAGTTTACGAAAAACAAACTGTAAAAGTGAGAATTAATATGTAAGTCAGAATTTTTTTTAAATTGTTTACAACTATAAAATATCCCTTATTAGCAAACACTTTTTACTCGGGAAGCCGCTACATAAGATGCCAACAAACCAAGTAAGCTGATGGTAGCAAAAACAATCAGCAGATTACTAAATTCAAGTGAAACAGGATAAGCCAAGAAAGGAGTAATCATAAACCATTCGAAGTATATCTGAGAAAGGACAAGCAAAATACCTAAGAATATTCCAAATAAACCACCAAAAACACTCATCATCGCACCTTTAAGGAAGAAGATTCGCTTCAATTGAGAAGGAGACGCACCAAGATTGCGAAGTGTAATTAGATCTTTTCGCTTATCTAAAATAGCCATGATCAATGAGCCAATCACATTAAACAAAGCCACGATTATTACCAATGTAAAAATAAAATACACCGCCAAATATTCGGTATTCAACATTTTATAGAGTTCGTCATTTAGCTGAATTCGGTCTTTTATCAAAACCTCATCCTGAAACAAATCGCTTACAGCTGCACGAACTTGAGAAATATTAGCACGTGGAGAAAGCTTAAACTCTACATGAGTAACTTCATTTTCTTGTATGTCGAGCAAATCACGAGCAAAATCAATATCCGAATAAACGTACTGAAAATCCAAATCTTCATTAATTACATACACCCCGCTAACTGCCGCATTAGATGTACGAAAAGCTTGCTGCATATTTGTAGAAGTTATTTGTCCTTTACCCGGTTTTGGTACCATAAAAGTAAGCACGCCTGTAGCATCAAAAAGCCCAACACCCAAACCACGTTTAATGCCGTTGCCCATTACTACTTGGTAAGGATTTTCAAACCATGACCCAATAGCCAAACTGTTTTTAATTGCATTAACTTCTGTAAATTTTGAATCTACGCCCTTGATAAAAGCAGGCATATTTTTATCCTTAAAACGAAGTAAAACTCGCTCTTCAACGACAGACGAAACCAAGTTAATTCCATCTATTTCAATAAGAGAGTTGCGCTTTTCTTCATCAAAAACAAAAGTTTTACCTTGTGTGGGGAAAAGTTTTAGATCAGGGTCATAATCATTGGTAAAAGCTAAGCTAAAATGCTTTAAGCCCGCAAAAGCAGAAAGCACAACAACGAGCGAAAATGCAGAAGCAATAATCCCAAAAGCCGAGACATAAGTAATAATGTTAATGGCCTTTTGTTCACTTTTCGCCCACAAATAACGCTTCGCTATGTAGGAGACAAAATTCAATTATTCTTACGCTTATTCAGTAAATCAGGGTTTTTCAGCGGATTGTCTTCGCCTTTAAAAGCTCGTTCTATCGAGTCGATATACTCCAACGAATCATCATTAAAAAACAGCAAATCAGGCATTCTCCTCATCTGATGTTTTGTCAACTGAGCAATCTCGTGCTTGATTTTGTTCTTGATTTCATTCAATTCAGCCACCAAAGCAACCGCATGCGCAACCGGGAAGACGCTCAAATACGCCTTAGCTTGTAACAAATCGGGCGTTACGCGCACTTTTGTTACCGATACAATCACCCCTGTTTGTCCCGCCTCGCGAAGAAATTTCGAAATCACCTCCGCCAAGTCCTGCTGAATCACCCCAGCTATTTTTTTCTGTCTATTCGTTTCCATGCTGCAAAAATACACTTAACCCCACACATGCACAAGCAATTAATTCTAGTAACAGAAAAATGATAAGGGCGTTCGGGCGGACTTTTCGTTGCGAGTACACAGTCTTCAGTAAGCAAAATTAGCATGTGCCAAGAGCTTCCTCCGGTCGCTTTGTTACCTGCATTTTCCTAACTTCAGCCTTTGCGGGCTCTTCACTTCAATTCCTAACGCAGCAATGAGTTTCAGTAGAAACAAAAGTCAAAAATTAGAAAGATTTGCTATTTTTGAAAAGCGATAAATAATAATCCTAAGAATGAAATGTTGATCTCGAAGCTTCGGGACAACACGACAGATAAAAATAATACAAAAGAAAAAAATAGAACATATCGGAATAGCCGTCAAAAATATAGAAGAAGCTTCGGCAACTTATGAAGCATTGCTGCACCAAGCTCCTTACAAAAAAGAAGAAGTAGAAAGCGAAGGCGTGACTACCCTTTTCTTCCGAAGTGGCGAAAGCAAAATCGAACTTTTAGGCGCAACCAATTCGGAGAGTCCTATCGCAAAATTTATCGATAAAAAGGGCGAAGGAATTCATCACATAGCATTTGCCGTAGATGATATTCACGCAGAAATAAAACGCTTAGAAAGTAAAGGATTTACGCTCATTAATCCGCAACCAAAATTTGGCGCTGACAATAAGTTAATCGCCTTTCTACACCCAAAATCTAATCACGGAGTTTTAGTAGAATTGTGTCAAGAAAGAGGATAATACAATAATTAATTGAAATTGTATATCGACTTTAGCTTAGCGTTACGTT
>SKIG01000136.1 GCA_007116535.1 Psychroflexus sp. | reverse complement strand
CATTCAAAATTAATTCGTTTGGAATCAACTGAAACACAAAAAATTCTTCTTCTCGCTTGATTTTACTCGCTATGTTGAACAAAGTTTCTTCATGGTCATCAATAGTGAAAAGAATTTCCCAATCATCAGCTTCTTTGTCTACTTTCAAGCGTGTTTTATCTATTCCTATGACAGATGTTGTTACAGAGTCGAAATTCACCTCAAATTGAAAACGCTCATTGTCTCCAACTGCGGAAATTTGCAAGCCACTCAATCGGTTATCATCGTAAGCAACAAATGGAAGGCTTACTTCAAAATTGAGTTTTTCTGTAGCTTCCGAAAAGTTCAACTGCATTTGAAGCGTATCTATTTCTGCCAAATCAGGCAGCATTATTTCCCGTAAAAAATTGGTTTGAAACAAAGTCATTTTTAACTGAAAATCAATAGGTTCTCTTGTGTTTTCGGCTTCGACTAGCTCTTGAGTTTTCTCTATTACTTCGTCTTCTTCAAAAGAAAATTGCTTACTAAGGTATTTTTGAAGTGCATCTACTGCTTCTTCAATTTGAGCTGAAGCATAAAGTTTAGTTTGAATGAAATCTGCGTCAATATCGATTTTAGTTTCATTTTTCAACAATTCAGCGAGCATTCCAAAGTGCTTCAACCGGTAGGTCTGCTCTTCGCGCTGCGCAATAACATCACTTGTTTCT
The DNA here is from genome assembly GCA_007116535.1 of Psychroflexus sp. Classification (GTDB taxonomy): domain Bacteria; phylum Bacteroidota; class Bacteroidia; order Flavobacteriales; family Flavobacteriaceae; genus Psychroflexus. The sequence continues at coordinate 1,852 of SKIG01000136.1, read as the reverse complement.
ATACCAAGAATCAATTCTTTATTTTGCTGAATCACATGACCTTCAACAATTCCCTTTATATTGAAAGGCGCATCAATTAAACCAAGACCTTCAGCATTCAAGCCATCTATGTTTAATTTCCATGTAGCTTTATTTTCATTTTCTGAAAGCTCAAAATCCGATGAAAAATTGGCTTGCAGTACCGAATCTATTACTTGCAATTGTAGCTTGCCTTCGCCTTGATTTATTTCACTCGAAAAAGCAATGTCCTTAAATTCTCTATCTTCGTAAGTGAGGCTTAAAATATCTAGAGAAGTTTTGTTGGAAGCTTTGTATATATCGAATCCCTTGCCGCTAGTTGAAAGCTCTATGGCTACTTTTCCTAAGTCTTGCTGTGGAAGCAATTCTCCCAATTCTACCAACGCATTTTCCAATTGAAGCTGATAGGATTCATTGGCTAGGTTGAAATTTATTCGCGAAGAAAAGGCAGCAATTTCACTATCGAAATTCACTTTAAAATCAGCTTTTTCATCTCGGTAATTTCCCGAGGATTTAAAGTTGAAGCTACTTGGCAAACGATAAGCTTCGTCTTCAGCAATAAACGCATATACATCCTTATCTGTCGAAGATAGTTTAAGCTCATGTACTTTTACCCCCAACTTTTCAGGAGTTGTTGGAGAGTGTACCTGCATTTGAAGCTGCGTCTTGGTTTCGCTCCATTGGTTGTCAAATCGAATAGCTACATTTGAAAAATCAGCTGCATTTGCTTGCAAACGCCCATTGAAACGAGACTTGGACAACTCATCCCAAAGTTCTTTGTCAAGAGAAACCTCAAACTCATTTACTATGCTTGAAAAATCAGGCAAATGAAGGCTATAAGCAACATCTAACTGAAGTTGATGCAGCATATTTTCCAAATCATCGAGTTGATTTAAGTCTTTATATTGAAAAGAAATAGCTGCATCTACTTGCGATTGAAGCAGTTGCAATTGCAATGCATTAACGTCCAATTTTTTGTCTTCAATCCCGAGTTGAAAACTAAGTTCTGTCAGCCTAATTTCCTCATTGAATCTTGTCGAAAAACGCTCAAGCCCCAAACGAGCTACTTCATTTGGTTGAAGCAGAATTTCATTGAAAACTAAATCTGTATGGGTTAATTTAGTTTTTTCAACTAAGGTATCGTTTGCTGAAATTAGGTGATTGACATACTCATAATGCGAATCTTTAGTGCGAATTTCTCCGACCTCGACCGACCACTCAGGCCAAGCAAAAGCATCTTTCACTTTTTCGGCTTCCTCGTTTGTTGACTCTTTATTACTTGCGAAACTGACGCTTTCTAAAAACAAAATTACCTCTTCCCAAGCCATATCTTGCATAGAAAAGGTTTTGTCTTGCAAGTTAAAAGCTACTTGATGTAAAGAAATTGAAGGGATTTTGGTGTCTAATTTCAAATTGGCTTCTTGAAAAAAACGAGCTTCAATTCCGTTAAGTGAAATGGCTTCAATTAACAACGAAAGTTTGGCTTCATCCTCCTCTACTTCTTCTGTTTCCTTATTATCTGTGGAAGAATTTGAGGTGCTAAGTTCCTCTGTATTTCGAGGTAATTTTCCGTCGTAAGTAAAGGTATCTAAGAAAATTTGACTTATTTCAAAGTGATTTTCTTGAAGGTTGAAACTATTGAAAGCAAGATTAAATTCGCCTAAAAAGAGTTGGTGTTGTTGGTTTTCGACTTCATCTAAAAAATGAATGTCGAGTGCTTGAACAAGTGCTTTTTCAAATAGAATGGTGTATTCATTTGGTTCATCTGCGACCTCATCCTCTTCTACAGAAGCAAAGGCATCGATGATAAATTGATAGTTAAAATCTGCATCAT
>SKIG01000099.1 GCA_007116535.1 Psychroflexus sp. | reverse complement strand
CGATACAAATATGACGTTATGATTATTGCGAAATCAACATGACAACATTAATTTTAATTAACCAAACATTCTACTGCATCCTAATTTTTACCAAACAAAAAGCCCGCATTCCTAGAAATTAATTAAGTTCGTTTTTCGAATTCAGGAAAGTGAAAAAAGAAGATTTTTACGCAAAAATTGAGGCTTGGTTCAAGGAGAAATCGTGGGAGGCACATGCATTTCAAAAAGAAACCTGGGAAACCTTCGGAGAGGGCAACAATGGTTTGTTGAATGCCCCAACGGGAAGTGGAAAAACCTATGCCTTATGGATTCCGATTCTTCAAAAAATCCTTGAAGAAAATACTAATGCCAAAGGACCGCAAGCCATTTGGATAACACCACTTCGTGCACTTTCTATAGAAATAAAAGATTCCATAGAAGCTTTGCTAAAAGCTTTGGAAATCGACATGCAAGTAGGGATTCGCACAGGAGACACATCAACCTCTGAACGCGCCAAGCAACGCAGAAAGATGCCACAATTTTTGATTTCTACGCCTGAAAGTTTACAACTTTTACTCGCTTCAAAACACTACCCGAAACAAGTGGGGAGCTGCAAAGCTATTGTGATAGACGAATGGCATGAACTACTCGGCACTAAGCGAGGAGTACAAATGGAACTTGCACTGAGTCGAATGAAGAGCATTTGCACAAAACTTCAAATTTGGGGAATATCTGCAACCATTGGCAACTTAAATAAAGCCAAGCAAGTTTTGTTTGGAATGAAAGATTACCAACAAGCTAAACTTGTAAAAGCGTCTATTAACAAGCAAATTAAGGTGCGCAGTATCATTCCGCAAAGCATGGATACCTTTCCATGGCGAGGTCATTTGGGGATTCATTTATTGGATGAAATTGTGCCAATTATCAAGCAATCCAAAACCACGCTTATTTTTACTAACACGCGCTCACAATGCGAAATTTGGTTTCAGAAAATTTTGGAGAAGTACCCTGAATTTGCAGGAGAACTCGCCATGCATCACGGAAGTATTAACAAAGAAACCAGGCTTTGGGTAGAAAATGCCATCCGAAACGAATCCTTAAAAGCAGTTGTTTGCACCTCGAGTTTGGATTTAGGAGTCGATTTTGCGCCTGTTGAAACCATCATTCAAATAGGAAGTCCAAAAGGAGTTGCACGTTTTATTCAGCGTGCGGGAAGAAGTGGGCATCAACCTGGGAAAGAGAGCGTGATATATTTTTTACCCACCCACGCTATGGAATTAATTGAAGCTTCTGCGCTTCAAAAAGCGGTTGCAAGTCAGCAAGTAGAAGACCGCTTGCCCTATGTTTTTTCGTATGATGTTTTGGTACAATACTTAACCACCTTAGCGGTTTCAGTTGGTTTTTATCCTAATGAAATAAGATCCGAAATTGCCGCTACTTTCTGCTTTCAAGATATTACTGATGAACAATGGCATTGGGCATTGAATTATCTAGTGTCGGGAGGAAAATCGCTTCAATCTTATGACGATTATAAAAAAGTTGAAGTAGATGAAGACGGAATATTTTTTGTGAATAATCGTGGAGTAGCAATGCGGCATCGACTTCAAATAGGAACGATTGTAAGCGATGCTGTTTTGCAAGTAAAATATTTGGGAGGTGGATTTATTGGAAGCATCGAAGAATGGTTTATATCCAAGCTTCAACCGGGAGATGTATTTACTTTTGCGGGCAGAAACTTAGAGCTTTTTCGCATTAAAAACATGCAAGTCTTGGTGCGTAAATCCAAACAAAAAACAGCTAAAGTTCCGAGTTGGATGGGAGGCAGATTAAGCTTAAGTTCTCAGATGTCTGAGTTATTGCGAAATGAACTATATGAGCACTTTCAACCGAATCAATCTCCTGAACTCACGGCTCTGATTCCCGTATTTGAACAACAAAAAAAAGAATCAATCATTCCGCAACCACATCAATTTTTGATAGAAACTTTTCAAACAAGAGAAGGTTTTCATCATGTTTTCTATCCTTTTGAGGGGCGTTTTGTGCATGAAGCCATGGCGAGTTTGCTTGCTTATCGGGTGAGTTTGCTTTCGCCTATTTCATTTTCATTGGCATTTAATGATTACGGATTTGAGTTGCTTTCTGACCAAGCTATGGACGTGCAAGCTGTATTGGATAATAATTTATTCAGCTCAGCATATCTGCTGTCAGACTTAGAAAAAAGTTTGAATGCAACTGAGATGGCGCGAAGAAAATTTCGAGATATTGCGGTTATTGCAGGCTTGGTTTTCACCGGTTTTCCTAACAAGCTCGTACAAAACAAGCACTTGCAATCAAGTTCGCAGCTATTTTTTGATGTATTCAAGGATGTTGAACCAGAACACTTACTTTTTCAGCAAGCATTTACAGAAACTTTTGATTATTCTCTAGAACAAGGAAGGCTAGTGAAAGCAATGCAACGTATTGAAGCACAAGAAATTTGTTGGAAAGAATGCAGTGAGCCAACACCATTCTCATTTCCTATTATTACAGATCGATTGAGAGAAAAACTTTCTTCTGAAAAATT
>SKIG01000105.1 GCA_007116535.1 Psychroflexus sp. | reverse complement strand
TTACCAATGCCAATCAAGAAAATATCAATCAAATTCTTCAACCCTTAAAGGAAAAAATAGTTGATTTTGAAAAGAAAGTAGGGGAGACGCACGAGCATTTCATTAAAGGACATGCAGAACTTGGCATACATTTGAAGCAATTGAATGAGCAAAATTTGAAAATAGCTGATGAAGCAAAAAGCTTGACTGAAGCTTTGCGTGGAGACTCTAAAGCACAAGGAAATTGGGGCGAGTTAGTGCTTGAGCGAGTCTTGGAGAAATCAGGTTTAACTAAAGGAAGAGAGTACGAAGTACAAGAGCGATTAACCAATGAGGAAGGTAAAACACAGCTTCCGGATGTAGTTATTCATCTTCCCAATCAAAAGAAAATGATTATCGATTCTAAAGTTAGTCTGCGTGCATATGAGAAATACGTTAATGCAACCGATGATGCAAGTAAGAATCAATACCTGAAACAACACATATTGGCCATTCAAAATCATGTCAAGCAACTTTCAGCTAAAAAGTATGAGGATTTACACAATGCGCAAAGTCCTGATTTTGTCTTACTTTTTATACCGATTGAACCTGCTTTGTATGCTGCCCAAAGTCATGACCCACATTTCTTTCTGACTGCTTTTCAGCAAAATATTTTGTTGGTAAGTCCTACTACTTTGTTAGCCACTTTGCGGACAGTTGATATGCTTTGGAACAACGAAAAACAACACCAAAATGCTCAGGATATAGCTAAACATGCGGGTAATTTGTACGATAAGTTTGCCAATTTAATTACAGAGCTAAATACGCTAGGAAATAGAATTGATTCTGTACAAACTAAATACGGTGAAACCATGAAAAAATTAACTGGTAAGCAAAATTTAATCAAAGATATTCAGGAGTTGAAAAAACTTGGGGTGAGTACAAAAAAGGAAATACAATCGTCTAAATAGTCCTTATAATGCTTACAATCAAAAAATCTAAACAACAGGTAAAAATCGTTTTTGCATCTGCTATTTTTTTTAGCACTGTAGGAGTATTGTTGATTCTGCTTCACTACTTTGGTGTTGGAACAGAAAAATTCTCTTTGCTTAGTGTAAGTTTTGCACAGTTATTTATTGGTGCTGTTAATTTTCTATCCTATTTATTCGTTCGTACTTATCCATTTATTAAAGTTGACGAGTCTTATTTGTTCAAAGGTTATCTATGGAAAGATAAAATTCTTTTGCAAGAGCTTACTGAAGTTAAAATTTTTGCTGGCGAACTTGTTTTAAAAACTACGTCTAAAGAGGTGCGTATTGATAAAAATTTAATTGAAGAAAAGGATTTTGATACATTGTATGATTTGCTTACACAGAAAGTAACTTCAAAATAATGTAGATTAGTTTTTAAGGTAAGTATTATTTTCTCTTCGTACATATAATGCCACCCTTTCAGGGTTTTCAATTCATTGCAGGATAATTTTTATAATTATGACATCCTTTCGGTATTGAATTAATTTAGATTTTAGCTCCGATAGTAGTACATATTTGTAAAAAAATCTCACTACGTTGACTTTCAACCCCGTGAGGGGTAATATAAATGATGAGTGTTTTTTGAAAGTTTGAGGATGATTTCGGCTGCTACCTCAAGTTTTAAACTAATTATGAAGTATATTTATTATTACGTCATACTTTTGCAACTAAATTATTTCATAAAAGGTCTTATCAACACTATTCGTTTTATTTGAAATTAGAGACTTTCAAAACACATATGTTTAATACCAACGTCTTGTAAACAATCTCCACAGGGTTTGTATATCAAGTGTGATGATAAATCGGAAGCGTTCTTGGTAATCTCCTTGACCAACTTCCCAACCATTCGAAGAATAAATAGGAAAGTAGACTTCAAAATAATCTTCAACTAAATTTAAACGGATTCCTGAATCATAAAGAAATTCAGCAGGCATTTTCCTGTTTTTTACTAAACCAACATCACCATAAGCAAAAATCCAATTCCATATAGTGGTACTAAAATTAGAAGTCAAAATCCATTGATTGGCAAAGGCAGGTTCTAACTTAGCTTTAAAACCACCTTCAGCAGGAATAAATTGCTGACTAAAAAAGCCTGCTTGTTCGCTTCGTCCATAATAGTTGTAATCGAACATATAATCGGTTGGACGATCTAAAGCAAAACTGAAAAAGTCACTATCTCTTTCGTCATTAAATACAAAGAATCCACCAAATAATCGCCAATTGATTTGTCTGTTATTCACAAACAATTTACGGTACCTAGTTTCTCCTGATATTTTACTAAAATCTCTTGCCACTTGGTAATCAAGTTCATAAGTAAAAAAGTGGTCTAGATTTTTGTTTTGATACTGGTAATTGGCATTAATAACATTGTAGTTAGGTTCGTTCAAAATCATGTTTTCGCCTTCATCCCTGGAAACACTCACATTTCTTAAAGTAAAAAATTGCCTGACGTTACTTCTCAAGTCTTTAGGACGATAAAACAGCGTTCCGAATAAAGAATATCTATTAAAAAACAAATCTTGGTCATAAGAAAAACGATTCCCATTTCCTCCCATTCG
>SKIG01000124.1 GCA_007116535.1 Psychroflexus sp. | reverse complement strand
TTCATTTCGATCAAGTGGCGTTTAGAAACTTCATCATCTTCAGCGTCTTCAGCATTGGCGTTGTCTAATTCTTCTTGATAAGAGTCATGTTCGTTTCCTGTTTCTATTTCTGAAGTTTCAGTTTCATTTGTCGCACTTTCTGAGACTTCTTCATTTTCAGAAGTTTCTTTTACTTCGCTTTCTTTCTGTTCAGCAACATTCTTTTGCTCATTTTCTAGTTCCTCTTGAGGTTTTTTTTTTGTATCAGACATTTCTTTCAATGTTTAGGTTCATAATTAAAAGTTGAAATATAACAACTTCTCACAAACTTCACAATAAAAATGAAGTCAATTTTTTTTATTGGAAATTCACATGTAAGCATTCCTGTTTAATGTATTCTATAAAGCAAAATCACTACAACCTTATAGTTTTTTTGTAAGTTTCATGTTTTTAAGCTTGTATGCTTTTATGTAGAATATGTCTAAATTGTGAAAATGAAGAATAAAAAAACAGTTACGACTATTATGATATTATTGAAGTAGTAATTTTTAAACTATAAGTATGTTAATATGGGAATTATCAACTTCATTAACTATGTATATTTGAATTTTATTCAATAATTTTTTAAAATGTTTACATATTTTCAATTGTCAATCCGTTTTGCTATTTTTGCACACGTTTAATTAAAAAATACAATTATGGCATTTGATATCGATATGATCAAGAAGGTGTATAGCCAGATGGAAGAGCGAGTAAATCTTGCTCGTGAAGTTGTGGGCGCGCCTTTAACCTTAGCAGAAAAAATACTTTATTCTCATTTATGGGACGGAAATCCAACCAAAAAGTTTGTCAGAGGAAAAGATTACGTCGATTTTGCACCTGATAGAATAGCTTGTCAAGATGCAACAGCTCAGATGGCTTTGCTTCAATTCATGCAAGCAGGAAAAGATAAAGTTGCTGTACCAACTACAGTTCATTGTGATCACTTGATTCAAGCAAAACATGGGGCAGTAGCAGATTTGCAAAGAGCAAACGAAACTTCAAACGAGGTATTCGATTTTCTCGAGTCTGTGTCTAACAAATATGGAATTGGTTTCTGGAAACCAGGAGCAGGGATTATTCACCAAGTAGTTTTAGAAAATTATGCTTTTCCTGGAGGAATGATGATTGGTACCGACTCGCACACCGTAAATGCAGGTGGTCTTGGAATGGTTGCTGTTGGTGTTGGTGGAGCCGATGCGGTAGATGTAATGGCTGGTATGGCTTGGGAATTGAAATTTCCTAAATTAATCGGGGTAAAATTAACAGGCGCACCACAAGGTTGGACAGCTGCTAAAGATGTTATCCTAAAAGTTGCTGAAATTCTTACTGTAAAAGGAGGTACCGGATGTATTGTTGAGTATTTTGGTGAAGGAGCGAAAAACCTTTCTTGTACAGGAAAAGGTACCATCTGTAATATGGGTGCTGAAATCGGCGCGACAACTTCTACTTTTGGTTATGATGAGTCAATGGAGCGTTTCTTACGTGCTACCGACAGAAATGAAATCGCTGACGAAGCCAACAAAATTAAAGAACACTTGACAGGAGATGCTGAGGTATATGCAAATCCAGAAAAATATTTTGACCAAATCATCGAGATTGATTTGTCAACTTTAAGACCACATTTGAATGGTCCTTTTACTCCAGATCTAGCAACTCCTGTTGGAGAACTTGGAGAAAAAGCAAAAGCAAACGATTGGCCATTGAAAGGAGATTGGGGATTAATCGGTTCGTGTACTAACTCTTCGTATGAAGATTTAACGCGTGCAGCTTCGATTGCTCAACAAGCAGTGGACAAAAAATTGAAGCCTAAGTCTGATTTCGGAATCAACCCAGGCTCAGAGCAAATTAGATATACGGCAGAAAGAGATGGTCTTTTGAAAGTATTTGAAGATTTAGGAGCAACTATATTTACCAATGCATGTGGGCCATGCATCGGTCAGTGGGATAGAAGCGATAGAAAAGGAGATGAGAAAAACACAATTGTTCATTCATTCAATAGAAACTTTTCTAAACGTGCAGACGGAAACCCAAATACTCATGCATTTGTAGGTTCTCCTGAAATGGTGGCAGCAATTGCTATTGCAGGCAGATTGGATTTCGACCCAATGAATGATACCTTAATCAATGAAGATGGAGAAGAAGTGAAATTAGAAATGCCACACGGTATCGAGCTTCCTCCACAAGGTTTTGAAGTTGAAGACAATGGGTATTTAGCTCCAGTTGAAGATGGAAGCAGTGTAGAAGTAAAAGTAGCATCAGATTCAAACAGACTTCAATTATTGGAGCCGTTTGAGCCTTGGGATGGCAAAAACATCATGGGTGCGAAGCTGCTTATCAAAGCATACGGAAAATGTACTACAGACCATATTTCTATGGCGGGTCCTTGGTTGAAATACCGTGGTCACCTTGATAATATTTCAGATAACTGTTTAATTGGTGCTGTAAACGCTTTCAACAAACAAACAAACTTTGTAAAAAGTCAGTTGACAGGAGAGTATGATGCAGTCCCAAAAACGCAGCGTCAGTATAAAGCAGAAGGCATCCCAACAGTAGTTGTTGGAGACCACAACTATGGTGAAGGTTCTTCTAGAGAGCATGCTGCTATGGAGCCAAGACACCTAGGTGTTAGAGTTGTTTTGGTGAAATCTTTTGCGAGAATTCATGAAACCAACTTGAAGAAACAAGGAATGCTAGGGATAACTTTCGCTAATGAAGCAGATTACGATTTGATTCAGGAAGATGACACCTTCAACTTTGTAGATTTAGAAAACTTTGCTCCGGATAAGCAATTGACTATTGAAATAGTTCATGCAGATGGAAGTAAGGATGTAATCAAAGCAAACCACACTTACAACAATACTCAAATCGGGTGGTTCAAAGAAGGTTCAGCATTGAATATGATTAAAAAAATGAACAAATAAATTTTGTTTATTTCTACTATCAAAACTGCCTCGTAACGAGGCAGTTTTTTTTGTTTTAAGTTTACCGCCAATTGAAATATTTTAGCATTTGACAAAGTAAGAATCTACATAAGTTAAATTCTTTGAAAAATAAATTAACGAATGGATATTATGTGTAGCTTTAAATTTAAAAAATGAAACAGATATTTACAGTAGTTATTTTTTTTCTCATGCTTTCTTGTGGCAAGGATACAGTTATTTCAGCTAAAGTTGAGACAGAGAGTGGTAATCCTTTAGACTCTGTACTAGTTCAAGTAATGAGTACAGATTTGTATACGTATACAGATAAAGAAGGTAATTTTAAAATTGACACCAAAGGGCGAGGAGAGGAGTTGATTTTTAATAAAAAAGGCTACTTTCTTGGAAGAGTTTCTATAAACGAGATGGGAGCTTCAATTCAGCTAAAAAAGAAGGAGTAGATTACATACCTACATCATACTACTTGATACACCATCATGTAGTGACAAAATGCGCCTAGTAGGACAAAAATATGCCAAATAACATGGTTGTAAGGAATTTTATGTTTTGCATAAAAAAACGCGCCAACAGTGTAAAATAGACCACCTAAGCCAAAATAAAGTAAAGTAGTGAAATCTGCTAATTCATAAAGATGATGAATCTTAAAAACAATTAACCAACCCATACTTAAGTAAATAAAAAGTGAAAGTTTCTTCCACCTTCCTGTAAAAAATAGCTTGTAAAAAGTACCCAACAGCGCAATAGACCAAACAATACTGAATAGTAACCAACCATTTCTTTCTTCTAAAAGTATCAGTGAAATAGGTGTATACGTCCCTGCGATGAGGTAGTAAATGCTGATATGGTCAAACTTGTGAAAGCTTCGTTTTAAGGTTTCATCGGTAGCATAATGGTATAGGCTTGAGGCTGAAAACAAAACAATCATGGAAACCCCGTAAATACTTACTGATGTATAATGTACCCAAGTATACTCACTGACTGAAAATAGAAGAATTATTAAACCAATCCCGCTCAATACTGCCCCCAAAGCATGGGTTAAGAAATTATACCATTCTTCCTGAGGTGTTTGCGTAGAGTAAGTTGAGGACATCTAATAAGAATATGCTACAAATTTACGCTTATAGAATTTTATGAGCTTTTATATAGCAGATGTTTTTTTGAATTATTTCTCCAACCTGCTCTCGACCGATGTTTTACAAAGAAAATTTTCAAATCAGCTCGAGATTCAAAGTCTACAAAAAAGATTTTTTTATCAGCTCGAGATTCAAAGTTTACAAAAAACCAGTTTCCCTTGTTTCCGGTAGCTCTCGACTCAAAGTCTTCTTTAAAAACAAGCAAGTCTGCTCGTGATTCAAAGTCTACAACAAAAACATTAAAGTCAGCTCTAGATTCGAAATCAACACTAAAAATACGTTGACTAAACGATGGCAAAGAGATTAACAATAAAAAGATATAAGTGAATGTTTTCATGACTTTTTTTATTAGATAAACCAAAAACTAAGCCATTTTTTATTCTACATCTGTCATCTCTAGTTTTTTTGCTTTAAAAGGACGAAGGATCAAACGAGCTGCTTTGTCGTAGTTAACATAATTATAAACCCAATTAAAAAATGTTACCACTCTATTTCTAAATCCAACTAAAAACCATAAGTGAACAAACATCCATATAAACCAAGCAAAAAATCCTCCAAATCTCAATTTACCTAGATCAACCACAGCTTTGTTTCTGCCAATAGTTGCCATGGTTCCTTTATCAAAATATGTGAATTCTTCCATTGGTTTATTGTCCATTAGCTTGAGAAGGTTTTTTGCTAGTAGTCTCCCTTGTTGAATCGCAGGCTGAGCAACCATTGGGTGTCCATCAGGGAATGCTTCTGTTTGCATACAAGCAATGTCTCCAATTGCAAATATGTTTTCGTAGCCTTCAATTTGATTGAATCTGTTGACAGGATAACGATTTCCTCTCATCATCAAGTCTTTAGCACGAATTCCTCCAATTGATGCACCTTCAACTCCTGCAGACCAAATGAAGGTTTCGGTATAAAACTCTTTTCCACAGTTAGTAGTGACCTTGTGGTTTTCGTAGTTTTCTACAAAAGTGTTAGTATGTACGTGCACTCCTAATTCTTTTAAGAATTTTTCGGCAGCTGCCGAAGCTTTTTTACTCATGGGAGGAAGTACCCTATCTTCACCTTCCAAAAGATGCACTTCAATTTCATCAGGATTTAAATCTTGATAATCCTTTACGATAATGTGGTTTTTCAGTTCTGCTAATGCACCACTCAGCTCAACTCCCGTAGGACCTGCACCTGCCACAACAAATGTAAGTAATGATTTTCTGTGATGCGGATTGTCAGTAATGGTAGCTTGTTCAAAGTTTTCTAAAATCAAACTTCTAAGATTCAATGCTTGTGGTACTGATTTCATCCAAACTGCAGTTTCTTCAATGGTTTGGTTGCCAAAAAAATTGGTTTTCGATCCACTTGCAATGACCAAATAGTCGTAACTAAGATTACCTATCGAGGTGACAAGTTCATTTTTTTCAGGAATAATTTCTTCAACTTCGGCTAGTCTGAAGAAAGCATTCTTGGATTTATTAAGTATTTTTCGAATAGGGTAAGCAATTGAATCTGGCTCAAGCCCAGAGGTCGATACTTGATACAACAAAGGTTGAAAAGTGTGGTAGTTTCGTTTATCCAGTAAAACAATTTGAATATCTTTATCAAATAAATTTCTTGCCAAAGATATACCACCAAATCCTCCACCAACTATTACTAATCTTGGTAAATCTGTGCTCGGAATATTCATAATTCAATTTTTTTTTATAAAATTAGAGGATATTTTTGGCTTAAATTGTAACATTTAGAAATTTTTACAACTCATAGGTTGTAGTGAATAGTAGTATGAGCTCAGAAAAAGAATTTGTTCAACTCTTAGATGAAAATCAAAATATCGTACATAAAATATGTAGGATATATACCTCTGATGAAGACAGTCACAAGGATCTTTTTCAAGAGATAACTATTCAACTTTGGAAAGCATTTAAAAGTTTTCGAGGCGAAGCGAAATTTAGTACATGGATGTACAGAGTTGCTTTGAATACAGCCATTACTCTTTACCGCAAAAAAAAGCGAAGTGTAGATACTCAGGATTGGGAAAGTGTTGAATTTAAAATTCAAGACAAGGCTTACGATGATACCACGGAAGAAAACTTAAAGTTAATGTACCGTGCTATTAAAGAGTTAAACGATATTGATAAAGCGCTTGTTTTTTTATATTTAGAAGACAGGAACTATACAGAAATTGCTGATGCACTAGGTATAACTGAAGTAAATGCGCGTGTGAAAATGAATCGTGTCAAAAAGAAATTGAGAGAATTACTCAAAGTATAGTATATGGATGAGTTAGAGATATTAAAAAAAGATCGGAAGAAGCGGGAAGCTTCATTACCCAAATACGAGCAAAGAGAAATATATCAAATGCTTCAAAAGAAATCGACTTCATTAGTCAAGTGGATTTTCCTTATTAGTATGATAGAATTTTCATTTTTGTTAGCTCTTGATGTATGGACTAGCTTTAGTGAGTTTAATGAACTGATAGATGATGCAAGTTTAGAGAACTATTTCAGAGTTTTGATTATTTTGAATTATTTGATTATTGTTGTTTTTGTAAGTTTATTCTTTTTCAATTACAGAAAAATAAATGTTACTGACAATGTGCGAAAATTGATGAAAAATATTCTCACTGCTAGACGTACTGTGAAATGCTATATTTGGGTAAATATAGTTTTATTCGCATTTAGCTTCATATTAATTATGTATAAAACAGCAGAAGCAAGTTTTTCATTTTCAACCCGAGAAATGCTTGTATATATGGCTGTGAGTTTTGCTATACTTATATTTTTTGTCTTACTATTTTTGCTTTATTACAGGATTGTTTACGGAATTCTAACTAGAAAGTTGGACAAAAACTACAATGATTTAAAGAAATTAGATATTCAAGATTAAAAACACACTAACAACTATGAAAACAAAAATTAATTTATTCAGTTTATTTCTTTTTTTATTAATTCAAGCTATTGTTGCTCAACCAACAGAAAACAGCCTACTTTGGAAAGTTTCAGGAAATGGATTGACATCTGACTCTTATTTATTTGGTACTATTCACGCAACATGCGATGCTTCCTTACCTGAAAGAGTAAGAAATGCTTTTGATCAAACAGAGCAACTTGCTTTAGAAATGGATTTGGGTGATGAAACCATGCAAGTAAAAATGATGCAATTAATGCTTATTCCTGACGAAAAAGTTATATCAGATTATCTTTCAGAGGAAGAATTCAACCAACTTTCTAAGAATTTAGAGGGCAAGTTGATGGGGATGAACTTGCAAATGATGCAAAACATCAAACCATTGTTTATTAATATGATGCTTATTCCCTCTGTCTTGGGATGTCCGCAGCAAGCTTACGATATGACTTTGTTTCAATTGGCACAATCCAATCAAAAACCTATTATTGGTCTAGAAGAAGTAGAAGATCAAATGGCAGCACTTGACGATATTCCGATAGAAGATCAAGTAAAAGAATTACTTGCGTATTCAGAAAATGATTTAAAAAAATATAGAGAAGAACTAGAAAAGTTGATGTACTTATACGAAGAAGAAAATATTACTGCAATGATGAAGACTATGGAAGAGGATGAAGGTTCTTTTGCAGGTAGTAGCGCAGCATTGTTAGATGAGAGAAATATTAGTTGGATACCCGTAATCGAAAAAATGATGCAAGAAAAACCAAGTTTTTTCGGTTTTGGGGCTTTGCATCTTCCGGGAGAAAAAGGAGTTATTCAGCTATTGCGAGATAAGGGATATACTGTTGAAGCTGTCTTTAATTAATAAACTTAACTGATCACAAGTTTAGCAAGGTAGTCATAATGGCTACCTTTTTTAATTAAGCTCGCCTCGAAACCATTCATTTGTGCAAGCACCTTGAGGCTTTCAAAATCAAGATACAACCAATCAAACTCTTCGCTCATAGTGTTTTTATAGGAAATTTGATACGAAAGTTCACCATAATATGTAGGTTGGTTGGAAACATCATTTTCTTCAAAAAGATAAATTAAGTCTGACGAATCAAGGAGGATTTGCCCTTTTTTTGAAAGTAATTTCTTCGCTTGCTGAAAAAACATATGCAAACGATTTACTTTTCCTACAATACCAATTCCATTCATTAGCATTAGAATCGTGTCAAATTTTTGATCGCTTTCAAAGTCAAAGAAATCAGCACAAACAGTCTGGTGGACTCCCCTCATTTTAGCTATTTCAATGCTTAAAGGAGAAATGTCTATGGCAGTAACCTTTTTCTTTTTAGATTGAAGGTGCAACGCATGGCTTCCCGCTCCACAGCCGACTTCTAAGATATTTCCTTTAGCCAATTGAAGCGCAGTTTTTTCAATTAGAGGCATTTCCTCGTAACTTCTGAAAAGATAGTCAACGGGAATTTCATCATCGTCAAAATTAGGAGAATGCACATTAATCTTTGCACTTTTATTACCATTAACATAGTAATCACGAATTGCTTCTCCAAAAATATCTGCTTTCATATGGCGCAAAATAAGCTAATTACTTTTTTTTTAAAGTTACTTTTAAAAAAGTTTTTAAAGATTTTCATAATTCAAATAATTGTGAGTTATTGTTTCACATAAAATCAATATTGTCATGCTTAAAAATTTATTTAATCTTTGTACTTTAACATTACTTCTTTTTACTTCAGTTTTAGTTAGTTCATGTAGTAGCGATGATGACTCATCTCAATCATCTGAATGCTCACAATTATCAACCCAAGCGACTGTAAATGGGGATGATTCTTTCACTCTGGCTTCTGCTCAAAGAATGATTAATTCAGGTTTTGAAGGGACAATTAATATGTTTCAGATTTCGGCAGTAAGTTCCGACTGTAATAATGTTGTTATACTGCAAATTATAGTTGAAGTAAGTGGAGAAATTGCAGGAACATACAACGTGGTTGATTTCTTCGATGCAAACCTAAATGATGCTTACGGCTCTATGGCTTTTCAAGATTTGGCAAATAACTCTCAGAGTCTTGTAGAAATTGCATCAGGAACGCTAGTTATTATAGATAATGGTGGAAACTCTCTTACTATAGATTTTGAAGGAGTTTTAGAAGATGGTAGTCCTTCCTCTTTCAAAACAACACACTCTTTTTAAGCGTCAAGAAGATATTTTGTAAGCTTTTAGTTACTTTTGCTGAATGCAAGAGATACTAAATTCATTGCCTAGCAAAGCAAAAGAGAAAGAGAAAGAAAACAAACGTTTCTTTCAGCAGTTAAAGAAAAAACCGCCCAAAAAGCTAGATTCGATTATGCAAGAATTGCATGACGAAGCCTTTGAAAGGATTGACTGCTTGACTTGTGCAAATTGCTGTAAAACCACAGGGCCATTATTTACTCGCAAAGACATAGATAGAATTGCGAAGTTTTTGCGAATGAAACCAGCCGATTTTGAAGATACGTATTTACGAATAGATGAAGATAACGACTGGGTGCTTCAGCAAGTCCCATGTGCTTTTCTAGCAGCAGACAATACTTGTATCATTTACGAAGTTCGTCCTAAAGCTTGTGCCGAATTTCCGCATACAGATAGAAAAAAGTTTCATCAAATATCTAAAATTACCATGAATAATATTCCTGTTTGTCCAGCGGTTTTTTCTATTGTAGAAAAAATGAAACAACATGCAGGCTTGAAGTAAATGTTTGTCTTTGATGTGGTGAATTTTTGATT
>SKIG01000192.1 GCA_007116535.1 Psychroflexus sp. | reverse complement strand
AGTCGCACCGATTTCACCTTCATGCCTAAGGTATCTGCCAATCGAGTGCTGACGTAAAAGCCATAACGTTCAAAAAAGTACCTAATTTCTTGTATCATTTTGTTTCAGTAAATTTAGACCAATTGAGCACTTGAGACAAGCCAATCGATCGCAATAATTTTTCTTCAAATGAATCAATGCCTGAGACTCTACAGCAGAATTTGCTATTCCACTTTTTAGGTCATCAAATTTATTGACTATTGAATTATTTTCTGAGGCTAAATTACGCATAATCTTCCAAATATCCTCTGAAATATCAGTATTTCCTAAGTACTTTTGGTAGGCAAATTTTAACGGGATAATTGTATTTATGATAAACAAATCGATCATTTTTGAAGTCAATTTCTTCTTACTTGGTTTACTTTCGGAAGAAATATGATAATGAGTTTTCCAAAAATTTGAAACTTCTACTTGCATTAATGAAGCGATTTCTTTTTTTGATTTTGCCTTCATTAAATCGGAAAATAAGTTAGGTCTTTTGTTGTAAAGACTCGCCAACTGTACCAAACGAATACTCGGAAAATTTGGAGGTCGCAATCTAAAAAATTGAGGCTTATTCAACAGCGGCACTAATTGATGCTTCTGTTGAAGATAGCTGTATTCCTTAAATAAGTTTTTAACATAAGTATCTTCAGAATCTTCCAAAAGATTGGCTTGTCCTAATAAAAGTGCTTCAAGTTGAAGCTGATCGTGACTGTATTTCTGAATCAACGAAAAAGAAATGCTTTGCGCTAGTTGAAAGAAATAATCTCCGTTGACATTTAGTCCGAAATTTTTGGCTATGACGTGAAATGCTACAGATTCCCAATTGTAATTAGAAGTTTTGGCTAATGCAGAAATGTGACTTGCCTTAGATTCAAGACGCTCAACATACAGGCGCTCAATCCACATATGTAATAAAGAGTTATCTAATTGAGGAAAGAAATGTTCGCAATTTATCCACTTTTGCCCTTTTTTCATCAAGTTTTGATAGGAGACAAGTGTGTTTTCATCGACAATCTTAGCCAAACTTAGGGTTGGCAAAACCGAATTATCTTTTCTATAAACCTCGACATCATGCTCCCATACCACATGTAGAATTACACTATCATAAGCTTGGTCGGTTTCATGATGATGTGTGTACCAATCAGAAGATTTTAAGTGAATTTCGACATTGCCCGCCCACATTTGCGCTTCAATGGACAAACGTGCGTTGAAAAAATCAGGCCCTGATTGGTCTTGGTTATGGAATCCCGCTTGAAATACTTTTATTTTCTCCCCTTGTTCAGTAAACAGATGAGTTTTGTCAAACTTTTGGAATTTCCATAAGTAATGAAGGAAATCTTCTTTCATTTCTATCTCAATTTAATTTGAATTTCAGACAGATAGAATTGAAAATAAAATAGAATTTGCTGTTTCATAGGATGACGTATTTATGTTAGTAAAGCTAAAGTAAGAATAATTGATTTAAAGACAAAAAAAGAGATGCAATTGCATCTCTTTTTTGTAATCAATTTAAAAACACGACTTATCGTTTTATTAGTTTAATTGTTTGAACACCTTGCTCTGTGGCTATTCTAGACAAGTAAATCCCTTGTTTTAATTCTGAAGCATTTATTGTGTAATCACTTGATTTTGCTTGAACAGAAATAACTTTTCTTCCTCTAATATCAAAAACCTCTACACTTTCAATTAGGTTATTAGATTGAATATTCCACTGATCTGAAGTTGGATTTGGATAAACACTGATGTTGTTTTCTTCAAACTCTTCTACATTTAAATTTCCTTCTTTGTAAAGATAAAAATTATCATACCAAGCTTCTTCTAAATTTGATGTAATATGTATCTGCGCAACATCGCTTCTTGTTAAATTCCCAAGAATCATACCACCCAAGTTAGTAATTGATACATCTACAGAAACCCAAGTGTTCGATTGTAAAGCAGTGCTTGTTCCTGTATTGAAAATTACTTCTAAACCTGTAGATCCAGCGTCTGTCTCATTACCTCCCCAATCTACAAGTTTGATATTAAAAACTTTACCAACCAAATCTTCATCACTAGTATAAAAATCGAAATGCAGATGAGTAAATTCAGTTGCGTCAATTCTATTGCTCTGAAAATCCATTCCTTGGCAACCGGGCCCTGTGTAGAGCATTGTTGGCTCATTGTCGATAAACACTTCTTCAACAGAAGGATTATTTGCACAAAGTCCAAAATCGAAGTTATCAAAAGTTATATCTTCATAAGCTTCGCTATAGAAAGAAATAACGTTTTGTGGCGCTCTTTCAGGCGGAGTTGGCGCTGCAATTGTTGGTGGCCCTGAACATGGAGGACATGGTCCGCCACAATCAATACCGGTTTCATTTTGATTTTGTATCCCATCATTACAAGTTCCTGGGTCTTTGTACAGATAAAAGTTATCATACCAAACGTTTGGTAAGTTTGATGTAATATGTATTTCAGCCACATCACTTCTCTCTAAATTTCCAATTACCATGTTGTTTAAATCAGTAATGATTACATCTACTGAAACCCATTGATTTTCT
>SKIG01000180.1 GCA_007116535.1 Psychroflexus sp. | reverse complement strand
TAAATTCGGGGGTGTCAAAGGTATTAGCTTCTACGGCTTCTACAAGTCCTATTCCTTCTTTTTCAAGAATTTCTATTGAATCATCTACGAACTTTTTCGATGTATCATGAAAAAGCTTACTGCTTAATGTTCCCTT
The DNA here is from genome assembly GCA_007116535.1 of Psychroflexus sp. GTDB lineage: Bacteria > Bacteroidota > Bacteroidia > Flavobacteriales > Flavobacteriaceae > Psychroflexus. The sequence goes on along the minus strand of SKIG01000180.1, from coordinate 2,430 downwards.
GGTTGCTAAGATTCCAATTCGCTTGTTTTTGCTGATTAAAGTTGCCGGTTTGATGGCAGGTTCAATACCAATAAATGAAATATCCGGATAGGTAGCTCTCAGAAAACTTATGGCGTTTGTTGTGGCTGTATTACAAGCTACAACAATAATTTTAACGCCAAGTTGTAAAAGCTTTTCGGTGTTTTTGACGCTTAAGTCAACAATTTTTTGCTTTGGTTTTGTTCCGTAAGGAGCATATAAACTATCTGCAAGATAGATGATTTTCTCGTATGGCATAAGTCTGTTTACCTCTCTTAAAATTGAGGTACCTCCTACTCCGGAGTCAAACATTCCTATGGGCAACTGATTTCTTTGCATAAAAAAAGCTACCCGAAGGTAGCTTATATAATTTTAATTGACAAATTTATTTCAATACAGCAATTACGTCATCTAATAAGTCATATCCATCTGCTAGGATTAAGCCTGACCCAATTTGCGAATCTAGAACGTAGTCGTACCCTTTCTCTCTAGCAACTTTTTGGATAGTTTCTCTTGCTTTTTCCAAAATAGGTCTTAGCATGCTCTCTTCTTTTTTCTGGAATTGCTCTTGAGCTGTACGGTTATATTCCATAATGTTTTGTTGCATCTCCTGAAGTCTGACCATTCTTTTTTGGTTTTCTTCACGAGTTTGTGATGCTTCTTCTTTTTGGTAGCGCTCGTTTGTTTTTTCCATCTCCTTCATCATATCATCGATACTAGCGCGATAAGAATCTTGGATTTTAGAAAGCTCAGTCATAGCATTTTTGTACTCTGTCATTTTTTTTAAAAGCTCTTGCGTATTTACGTGAGCAACTTTAGATTGAGCGTTAGCTGAAATAGCTGCACCTAAAAATATTACAACAGCTATGGCAAGTGATTTAAATTGTTTCATTGTTAATAGTTTTATTTTAAATTAATTATTTCTAGCATCTCTGATAGAATCTCTTTTTCTTTGTTGTTCTTCTCTTTCTTTAAATATTCTTTCTCTTCTTTCTTCAAAGGCCTTTTGGCGTTCTGCTCTTTGTCTTTCTCTCTCACTCAAGCGTTCGTCTTGCAATCTTTCTCTTTCATCAATCTTAGCTTGCGCTGCAGCTTCTCTTTCTGCGTCTGCTTTTTCTTTTGCTTCTGCATCTTCAACAGAAAGATACTCGCCTCCAAACATTTCATCTGCTTCACCTTTCCCTTTGATTTGATTTTGTTTTGCTTCTCTTTTAATAAGCTTTAAAACAATATCACTCAGATCATGTCTTCGGGCTGCGTAAAGCATGAGTGCTTCTGCTGAAACTTCAAATATATAATCATATTTTCTATTTTCTCCAATTTCTTGAACCGCATTGAAAATCTGATCTTGCATTGGTTGGATTAGCTGTCTTTTTTGTGTCAAAAAATCACCGCCAACGCCAAATTTTTGCTCCTGATACTCGAACATTTCATTGGTCAAGTATTCAATTTCTTCTTCTTTTTCTTCAATAAGCTCAATTGTTAAAAGCGGACGCTCATTTTCTAGCTCTTCTTTAAGCTGGTCGATAGCCGTCTTCTTTTTTGCAATCTCACCACTCCACTTCTGCGCTTTATTGTTGAGGTGTTCTAATGATTCTTGATATTCGGGTACATTTTGTAGAATGTATTCCATATCAATATAACCTACCTTCAAACCTCCACGTTGCGCATGCAAAGTTAGTGTAAATAAAAAGCAAATTGCAATTATTTTTTTCAATTTCATTCTAATAGATAAAAAATCGTGCCAAACTAAAATTGTTGACTTATGATAAAGTGCGTTTCCCAACCATTTGGCCCTGTATTACTACCTGGAATAGGATCAAATCCGTAACCGAAATCAATTCCTAATAGACCAAACTGTGGCATAAAAATACGTAATCCTGCTCCTGCCGAACGACTAAGCTCAAACGGAGTATAGTTCTCAAACCTATCAAATGTACTCCCTGCTTCAAAGAAGGTTAACCCATATATAGATGCAGACGGATTAAGTGTAATAGGATACCTTAACTCTAACGTATATTTATTATAAATTGTTGCCCCATCATTGAAACTTTCTAAACTCCCTATATTATCTCGTGTCCGAGGCATTATAGACTGGTTTGGATAACCTCTTAGAGCGATAATTTCTCTTCCATCCATAGCGAAACCTGCTAGACCATCACCCCCAACAAAGAATCTTTCGAAAGGTGGAATTCCTCGCTGGTTGTTATATGCTCCTAAGAAACCAAATTCTACGTTTGTTCTTAGTACAAGTTTGTCCCATAGTCTATTAAACCATTCTGTAGAGGCTTTAATTTTATAAAACTCTAGCCATTTGAAGCGCATTTGATCCAATTCAGCTACTCTATCTATATCTCCATTCGCCTGAGCAAGATCTTGTTCTTGCCTTATCTCTCTCCAATTAGTTGAATC
>SKIG01000183.1 GCA_007116535.1 Psychroflexus sp. | reverse complement strand
GTTGTAAATCTAACTCCAGATTCTTTTTATGAAGGAAGCAGACATAGTGAGGCTGATGCAGTTTTATTTCAGGTAGAGAAAATGCTTAATGAAGGAGCAGACTTTATCGATATGGGTGCTTACAGTTCTCGACCTAATGCAGCGGATATTTCAGTAGAAGAGGAGCTAAGTCGATTACTTCCCATACTGGAAAAAGTACTCGTAAAATTCCCCGAAACTTTAATTTCTGTAGATACGTTTCGTTCCAAAGTAGCCAAAGAAGCTATTGAAAATGGAGCAGCAATAATCAATGATATTTCTGCGGGAAAATTAGATGAAACGATGTTTCAAGTAGTTGCAAAATATCAAGTTCCTTATATAATGATGCACATGAAAGGCACTCCGCAAACAATGCAACAACTATGTTCGTACGATGATTTGTTAAATGATATCAATTTTTATTTTTCAGAACGCATTCAAGTTGCAAGAGAATTAGGGATTAATGATGTGATTATCGATTTGGGATTCGGTTTTGCCAAAACTTTGGAGCAAAACTACCAATTATTACAAAATTTGGATTTATTTACCCAACACGAAGTCCCTATACTTACAGGCGTTTCTCGCAAGTCGATGATTTACAAGTTACTTGGTACAAGTCCAAAAGAAGCTTTAAACGGAACAAGCGTTTTAAACACAGTAGCTTTGCTGAAAGGGACTTCCATTCTTCGCGTTCATGATGTAAAAGAAGCGATAGAAGCAGTTAAGTTGGTACAAGCTTTGGGGAAAGATTAGCCTACGGCAACGAACTATACTATATACAGAATTAGCCATAATAATTTACCCAATGCTTAAAAATATCTTACTTGTTTTAGTTATCCTAATATTTTCAAGTTGTATTTATTCAAATAAGACTCAAAATGAAGTAAGTTCTTCATTCAAAAGAGACATTATTATCCTTGGTGATTATTCTTTTTACAAAGGAATAGATACTTTAAAGATCGTTGAAGTAGAAAAGCACCAAATACATATTTCTAACAAGAAAGTTAAAGATACACTTATCATTGAAAATTTAGTTGATTTGGAAGGTGAACCACAGCTATTTTCAAGTGTAACTATGAAAGGGCTTGAAAGCCTTATTCAATTGAAAAATGTTGCAGGGTACAAAATAGATTTCAATACAAACATTGAATTTGAGAACTTGTTGAGTTCAGATTTGGTTTATTTATTCGAAGATAGAGAGTTGGATAAGTTTCTTATTATATGGGATTTTCAATATCCCGATTGTACAAATCTTGTTGAAATAGTAAAACTATCTACCCATGAGGTAACTAAAGTTTTTTCTGAAAGTGTTCTAATCAAGGAAATAAAATCAGGAGAAGAAGGTTCCTTAATTTTGACTGTGGAAGATAGTTGTACTCAGTTAACATCAGAGTTTAGGATTCAATAATATTAATAACAAAAAAAAGCCGCTTCCATACAGAAACGACTTTTTTGATTGTAATCTTTTGTGTTTAGCGAGTGAATAATAATTCACGGTACTTTGTAAGTGGCCAAGTTTCATCGTCCACTAAAAGCTCTAATTTATCACAGTGATATCTAATAACATCAAAGTATGGTTTTACTTCATCGCAATACATAAACGCAGTTTTTGTAGGATCTTCTTGTGCATTTGCTCGTTTACGAGCATCTACCATGTCATCCGTAGCTTTGTTTATTTTTTTGATGTGACTAGAAATTTCATTGATGATATTTACTTGTTCTTTTGCTTTATCCATGAATCCGTCACCAAAGATTTCTTTTAAACCTTTTACGTTTTCAATCAATACGTTTTGGTATTTAATTGCAGTAGGAATTACGTGGTTTTTAGCAATATCTCCAATCAAACGACCTTCAATCTGAATGTCTTTCGCATAAGCTTCAATTTCAATCTCATACCTTGCATGAACTTCTTTTTCAGTCATGATATCTAACTCGTGATACAAGTCGATTGCTTTCTTAGAAATTTTTGGCTGTAGTGCAGAAGGAGTAGTTTTGTTGTTGCTCAATCCACGTTTTTCAGCTTCAATTTCCCAAGCTTGTCCATACCCATCTCCTTCAAAGCGAATTTTCTTAGATTGCTTAATATATTCACGAAGCACATTGAAAATGGCATCGTCTTTTTTCATCTTTTTACCTTCAATTAAGGCGTCAACTTCTTTTTTGAAAGCAATAAGCTGCTTAGCTACAATGGCATTTAAAGTTGTCATTGGGTCACCACAATTCGCCATAGAACCAACAGCTCTCAATTCGAATTTATTTCCTGTAAAAGCAAATGGAGATGTTCTGTTTCTATCAGTGTTGTCTAAAAGAATTTCAGGAATTTTTCCAACTACATTAAGTTTAAGGTCTGTTTTTTCTTCAGGAGAAAGTTTACCGTTACTCACGTTTTCTAACTCATCCAAAACTTTGGTTAACTGTGAACCGATAAATACAGAAATGATTGCAGGAGGCGCCTCGTTAGCTCCTAATCTGTGATCGTTTGATGCAGAAGCAATGGTAGCTCTAATCAACTCTTCATTGTCGCAAACTGCTTTGATAGTATTCACAAAGAAAGTAAGGAACTGAAGGTTTTTCATTGGAGTTTTTCCTGGACTAAGTAAGTTAGTTCCCGTGTCTGTTGCCAAAGACCAGTTGTTGTGTTTTCCACTACCGTTGATATTAGCAAATGGTTTTTCGTGGAAAAGCACCATAAAGTTATGCTTTTCAGCAACACGCTCCATGACATGCATAATAAGTGAGTTGTGATCTACTGCTAAGTTAGCTTCTTCAAAAATAGGTGCCAACTCAAATTGATTTGGAGCAACTTCGTTGTGTCTTGTTTTTACAGGAATACCTAAGTACATACACTCTGTCTCAAGTTCACGCATAAAATTCAACACTCTTGCAGGAATAGAACCAAAGTAGTGGTCGTCTAACTGTTGACCTTTTGCAGGGGTGTGTCCTAGTAATGTTCTTCCTGATAATACTAAATCAGGTCTTGATTTTGCAAGTGCAGAATCAATTAAAAAATATTCTTGCTCCCATCCAAGCGTAGCAGTAACCTTAGTTGCTTTTTTGTCAAAATACTTAACTACTTCTGTAGCCGCTTTATCAATCGCACTAAGCGATCTTAAAAGTGGTGTTTTGTAATCTAAAGCTTCACCTGTATAAGCCACAAAAATGGTAGGAATGCACAAAGTTGTTCCCATAATGAAAGCAGGAGAAGTTGGATCCCAAGCAGTATATCCTCTTGCTTCAAAAGTATTTCTAATTCCACCATTTGGCAAACTCGATGCGTCAGGTTCTTGTTGAACTAACTGGTCTCCATTAAATTTTTCTATAGCTAAACCATCTTCAACTGGCTCAAAAAAAGCATCGTGCTTTTCTGCGGTTGAACCTGTTAGTGGTTGAAACCAATGCGTATAATGCGTTACTCCTTTAGAGATAGCCCACTCTTTCATTCCTGTTGAGATGTGGTCTGCTAAATCTCTATCTATTTTTGTACCCTTTTGAATTGCACTTTTTAGTGATTTGTAAGCGTCTTTTGATAGGTATTGACGCATTGCAAATTCTCCAAAAACATTTTGACCAAAAATTTCAGAACGTCTTGATGGTTCGTTAACAGGTACCGGTTTTCTTGAGAAGGTTTCCTTTAAAGCATTAAATCTTAATGTAGCCATAGTTTATGTTTTTTTAAAAATCCATGCAAAAATAATCATTTTATCAATTAACCCCCATTTTTTTCAATGTTAATATTTAGTAAAGCATATTTTTTTTGAGTTAGGTTTAATTTTTACAGGGTTTTATTTCATTTTTTGTCTTTTTATTTTTGTTTTGAAGCAAAAAAAAGTCGCTTTTTAAAAGCGACTTTTTGTGAGGACACAAAATGATTAATGTGCAATCATTTTGTCTTTTTTCTTTTCAAGTTGTCTTTTCATATCATCAACTGCTCCCGCAATTGCTGCTTCAAAACTTTTTTCATTTGCAGAAGAAAATAAATTTGAACCGGGTGCACTTAGTTTTATTTCGCAAATCATTCCTTTATCTTGGACTGAAGTATTTTCTTTTTTTATAAACACTTCTGCACTCACAATCCAATCATATCGTTGCTTAAGTTTCTCTAATTTTTTGTTAGTGAATTCTTCAAGTCTTTCGCTGGCGGTTACGTGTACGTAATTGAAATTAATATCCATAGTTATTGTTTTTAGAAATCTAAAATTACTAATTATTGTAGAGTAAATCAAGATTTCTCACAAAATAATTTTGACATTTGTCATAATTTATGATTATTAGACTTCATGCTTATTAATATTAATAGTTTATTCAAAACTGTGAAATTAATTTTAGTTTTTATTGAACATCATAAATAATTATAGAATTTCAATAATTAATTTTGTCTTTTTCAAGTTACATATATATATGTATCTTGCGTATTTAATGTAGGCTAAATGAGCAACATTTCACCACCTAAAAAATCACCCATTAACTTTAAAGGAGAGTTTCTTACTGGTTCCTTGCATCTTCAATTGTACGCGACAGATGCATCAGTGTATCGAGAGTTGCCTTATGCAGTTGCTGTTCCTAGACATGAAAAAGATGTAGTTGAATTAGTTCGTTTCGCCCAAAAAAACAAGCTCAACCTTACCCCAAGGGGAACAGGTACTTCCTTAGCGGGACAATGTGTCACGAGTGGAATTGTAGTGGATATGAGTAAGTTTTTCACAAATATCCTTCATCTAGATGTTCATAAAAAACAAGTAACCGTTCAACCAGGAGTAATTCGTGATGAGCTGAATACTTTCTTAGCACCTTATGGACTTCACTTTGGTCCTAATACTTCAACATCAAATAGATGTACTATTGGTGGCATGTTTGGGAACAATTCAAGCGGAACAACTTCTATAAAATATGGAGTTACAAGAGACAAAGTCGTCAGTGCAAAGGTGGTTCTTTCCGATGCTTCAGTGGTTAATTTTGCTACTTTGTCAAATGCTGAGGTTACAGAAAAAACTAAGTTAACTACTTTAGAGGGTGAAATTTACAAAGGTCTGCTAGAATTACTTCGAGATAAAAACCTGCAACAGTCAATTCAAGAAAATTATCCCCATCCCGATATTCACAGAAGAAACACAGGCTATGCTTTAGATGCATTACTTGATTCTCAATTAGTTGACCCAACAAGCGATAACTCTTTTAATTTGTGCAAGCTTCTAGCAGGAAGTGAAGGAACTTTGGGTTTGGCCACTGAAATTACCTTGCTATTAGACGATTTACCTCCTAAACAAAACAGGCTGATTGCTGCTCAGTTTCATTCAGTGGAAGCTGCTCTAGAAAGTGTGCAAAAGCTTATGGAATTTCCTTTATATACGTGTGAGTTAATGGATTATCATATTTTGGATTGCACCAAAGACCAAGCATATTATAAGGAGCATCGTTTCTTTTTGGAAGCAGAACCCAAAGCAGTTTTGCTTTTAGAATACCGAGCTGAGGAAATTTCAGAACTTTTACATCTCGAAAACAAGATTATTGAATGCCTCCAAAATTCAACTCAAGCTTATGCATTTCCTGTGCTTGTAGATAAACAAATCGACAAAGCTATGGAGCTTCGTAAAGCGGGCTTAGGTCTGTTGGGTAATATGAATGGCGACAAAAAAGCTGTTGCATGTATTGAAGACACCGCTGTGCGATTAGAAGATTTTGCTTCCTATATTAATGAGTTTACTGCATTAATGAAAGAACTCGGTCAAGAAGCAGTATATTATGCTCACGCCGGAGCAGGCGAATTGCATCTGCGTCCTATTTTAGATTTAAAACTGAAAGAAGATCGGATTCTTTTTCAAGAAATTGCTCACAAAGTTGCTTTGTTGGTCAAAAAGTACAAGGGCGCACTAAGCGGAGAACATGGAGATGGTCGAGTACGTTCAAATTTTATTCCTCTAGCCTTAGGCGAAGAATGTTATCAAGCCCTGATAAAAACAAAACACTTGTTTGATCGACAAAACATCTTCAACCCGAGTAAAATTGTTCACTCAGTCTCTATGTTGAAAGATTTACGTTATGCTGAAAATCAGGTGACTAATGAAGTCGAAACCTTATTTAAATTCAACAAAGAAGGAGGGATTCTTCGTGCTGCAGAAAAATGCAATGGCTCAGGAGATTGTCGGAAAACGCATCATTCCTCTGGAGGGATGTGTCCAAGTTTTCATGTGACGAAAAATGAAAAAGACACCACTCGTGGGAGAGCAAACGTGCTACGTGAAGTACTTACCAATGCTTCAACGGTCAACCAATTTGATAACGAATCCCTCAAAGAAGTATTTGATTTGTGTGTTTCATGCAAGGCTTGCAAAAGCGAATGCCCAAGTAGCGTAGATGTAGCAGCTTTTAAAGCAGAGTTTTTGTACCAGTACTACAAAACTAACCAACCTTCATTTGCAGATTGGCTTGTAGCAAACAATACAAAAATTAATAGTATACTTTCGATTGCTCCAAGATTTTCGAATTATATATTAAATTCTACTGTAGGTAATTACTTAAAAACAACAATTGGTTTTGCCAAGCAACGAAGTTTACCAAAACTCGGAAATAGAACATTTAATAATCATTTCAAATTAACTAAGAAAAAATCTTCGCCAACCATAAATTCATTGTTGCCAAAAGTATATTTTTTTTTAGATGAATTTACAGCGTATTACGATGTAAAAATCGGAATTGATGCATACGAATTACTGACTAATTTGGGGTATGAAGTAGCTTTTGTAAAACATGCCGAGAGCGGAAGAAGCCATATTTCAAAAGGATTTTTAGAGAAAGCAAAAGCGCTAGCCGCAGCAAATATTGAAGTTTTTTCAAGAATTGAAACTAATGCCGTCATCGTAGGAATTGAACCTTCTGCTATTTTAAGTTTTAGAGACGAATACCTTCGAATGCACGAAAATGAGGATGAGGCTAAATCAATTGCAGAATGCGTTTTTTTAATTGAGGAATTTATTGCTAATGAATTTAAGCTAGGAAATATTTCAACATCAAGTTTCAATAAGGAAAAACAACAAATCAAGGCGCATGTTCATTGCCATCAAAAGGCTTTGGGAAGCATAAAACACACCTTTGACATGTTATCTATTCCGGAGAATTACCAAGTTACTATCATTTCAAGTGGTTGCTGCGGAATGGCAGGAAGTTTTGGCTATGAAGAAAAGCACTATGAGATTAGTCAGCAAATGGCTGAGTTAAGCCTTTTTCCAAGCATCCGAAAAGCAGAAAAAGGAAGTATTATCGCCGCCAACGGAACCAGCTGCCGCCACCAAATTAAAGACGGAGTAGGAGTAGAGGCTAAACACCCCGTTAGTATTTTGAGAGAAGCAATGAAAATCGAACCTGCCTGACTGCGCATGCAGGCAGGTAAGGAAAAAGGAATTAATCCGAGAGTATAGTGAAACGAGACAACAGACAAAAAAGATTAATTAACTAATACAAAACTATGTTTTCTATGTTTCCCTGCCTAGCCTTAGGCAGGTATGTGGTTCAAAACCATTTAAGAGAATATTCAAAAAAATAAGCCTTTAATTTAACTTTCTTAATTCTATTTGTCTTATTTATTGAAAACAATTTAAAATAAACTTAATCTACTCTTTTTTAATGTTAAATTCTTAAATTTACGCATTCAAAATTAAAAATAGTTCAACTACATATATGGAGTCACAACAACCTTATAAGCCAAAGCACCAAATACGAATTGTAACCGCCGCTTCACTTTTCGATGGGCATGATGCAGCAATCAATGTGATGCGTAGAATCATTCAATCTACCGGTGTAGAAGTAATTCACTTAGGTCATGATAGAAGCGTAGAAGAAGTAGTCAATACCGCTATTCAAGAAGACGTCAACGCTATTGCAATGACATCGTATCAGGGTGGACACAATGAATATTTCAAATACATGTACGATTTGCTACAAGAAAAAGGCGCAGGTCACATCAAGATTTTTGGAGGTGGTGGCGGAGTAATCCTTCCTGAAGAGATCAAAGAACTCATGGATTATGGGATTACTAGAATTTATTCTCCTGACGATGGACGAGAATTAGGCTTGCAAGGAATGATCAATGATTTAGTACAAAAAGCAGATTTTCCATGCCCATCCCTTGCCCTTCCCGAAGGAAAGGGAATAGACGAAGCTTTAAAAGATAAAGATGTAAATACCATTGCTCGACTTATTTCGATTGCAGAAAATAGACCCGAAGAATTCAAAGAATTATTCACCTCTCCTTCGGAGGGGACGGTGGAGGCATCTACTCCCGTATTGGGAATTACAGGAACAGGAGGTTCAGGGAAATCTTCTTTAGTAGATGAATTGGTACGCCGATTTTTAATCGATTTTGAAGACAAACAAATCGCTATCGTTTCTGTGGATCCCTCCAAAAGAAAAACAGGTGGAGCACTTCTTGGCGACCGTATTCGAATGAACGCCATCAACTCTCCACGTGTATATATGCGTTCTTTGGCGACAAGACAATCCAATTTGGCTTTATCTAAATATGTACAAGAAGCTGTTGAAATTCTAAAAGCAGCGAACTACGATTTAATTATATTAGAAACTTCAGGAATTGGGCAAAGCGACACAGAAATATTAGACCACTCAGATGTTTCTCTGTATGTCATGACACCTGAGTTTGGTGCCGCTACTCAATTAGAGAAAATCGACATGCTTGATTTTGCCGATTTGGTTGCCATCAACAAATTCGACAAAAGAGGTTCTTTAGATGCTTTACGTGATGTAAAAAAGCAATACCAACGCAACCACAATCTTTGGGACGCAGATATCAACACCTTGCCTGTTTTTGGAACAATTGCCTCGCAATTCAATGATCCGGGGATGAACGTTCTGTACAAGAAAATCATGGACAAAGTTGCAGCAACTACTAATGCCGACTTAAAGAGCAATTACCAAATCACCGACGAAATGTCTGAAAAGATTTTCGTCATTCCACCCGCAAGAACACGTTATCTCTCAGAAATTGCAGAAAATAACCGAGCTTACGACGATAAAGTCAATCACCAAGTAAAAGTAGCTCAACAGCTTTATGGAATTTACACCAGTATCGAAAGTGTACTTGGTACTTCGATTGCTTTGGACAAAAATGGACTCAATGAAGATGAAATTTCAGCAGCTACCACAAGCGAAAATGAAGCTTTTGTAGGTTTGCTTAAGAAAGAATTTGATAAAATCAAAATGGATTTTGACCCCTACAATTGGGAGAAAATCCTTGCTTGGCAAGCCCAAGTCGAAAAATACACTGCCCCAATTTACAGCTTCAAAGTAAGGGACAAAGAAATAAATATAGAAACCCACACCGAATCACTTTCGCATTTGCAAATTCCTAAAGTAGCACTACCTAAATACAAAGCTTGGGGAGATTTACTTCGATGGATGATGCAAGAAAATGTGCCGGGCGAATTTCCTTATACTTCAGGCTTATATCCCTTCAAACGAACAGGGGAAGACCCAACGCGAATGTTTGCCGGAGAAGGAGGTCCCGAGCGTACCAACCGAAGATTTCATTATGTGAGTCAAGGACTACCTGCAAAGCGACTTTCTACCGCCTTTGATTCGGTAACTTTATACGGAAACGATCCCGACTATCGCCCCGATATTTATGGAAAAATCGGAAACGCGGGAGTTTCTATTTGTTGTTTAGACGATGCCAAAAAACTTTATTCAGGATTTGATTTGGCAGATGCAATGACTTCCGTGAGTATGACCATCAATGGACCCGCTCCAATGTTGTTGGGCTTCTTTATGAATGCTGCTATCGATCAACAATG
>SKIG01000126.1 GCA_007116535.1 Psychroflexus sp. | reverse complement strand
GTTGCTACAGGAACTCCGCCCGGCATTTGCAAAATAGACAAAACAGAGTCCCATCCATCGATAGAATTGCTCGACTTGACAGGGACGCCAATCACAGGAAGTGGAGAAAGTGAAGCTATCATACCAGGAAGGTGTGCAGCGCCTCCCGCACCCGCTACAATAACATTGATGCCTCTTTCATGGGCATTTTTGCCATAGTCCATAAGTTTGTCAGGAGTTCTGTGTGCAGAAACTATATCTACCTCCACTTCTACCCCAAAGTGGTTCAACATTTCGATGGCTTCCTTCATCACGGGCATATCGCTCGTACTTCCCATAATAACTGCTACTTTACTCATATTTAGTCGATTGAAATTACTTGTATTGAATCTTTTACTTGTGCTGCAATAGAACGTGCTTCTTTTATTTCGTGGTGAACTATAGACACATGTCCCATTTTTCTAAATGTACGAGTTTGTCTTTTTCCGTAAATATGTGGTGTAACTCCCGGCATCGCCAACAAATCTTCCATGCCTTGATAATGAACATTTCCTTGGTGATTTTCTGCTCCTACCAAATTTACCATTACACAGGGTAATTTCTGAGTCGTATCGCCTAAGGGCAAACCTAAGACACAGCGAATATGTTGCTCAAATTGATTGGTAAAGCTTGCTTCGATACTAAAATGACCTGAGTTATGTGGGCGTGGAGCAACTTCATTCACGATTATTTCTCCGGATTTTGTCAAAAACAACTCTACTGCTAAAAGCCCCACATTATTGAATGCTTCGGAAACTTTCAGCGCCACTTCTTGTGCTTTTTTGGCCACCTCTTCACTCATTCTTGCCGGACTCAACACATATTCTACTTGGTTGGCTGTGGGATGAAATTCCATCTCTACCACCGAATAAGTTTTCGCCTCTCCCTTTGTATTTCTAGCAACAATTACCGCTAATTCTGTTTCAAAGGGAATCAAATCTTCTCTAACACAAGATTGATCAGGTAAAGTATTCAATTGATCTTGTGTTTTAACAATTTCTACTCCCATTCCATCGTAGCCTCCTTCACAGGATTTCCATACAAACGGTAAGCTGAACACCTTATTTTCAAAAGCTTGAAGTAAGTCTTCTTTATTGGAATATACTTCAAAACTAGAAGTTGGAATGTGGTGTTTGTGGTAAAATTCCTTTTGAACTCCTTTATTTTTGATGAGCGCTAAGGTTGAAGGCGAAGGATATACATGAACTCCTTCCTTTTCAAGTTGAACTAACGCATCTAAGTTAACGTGTTCTATTTCTATGGTAAGCACATCTACTTTTCTTCCAAATTGAAGCACAGCATCGTAATCATTCAAATCGCCTAGCACAAATTTATTGCAAGCAATTTTGCAAGGTGCGTCTGGTGATGAGTCCATTACATGCGTAGTTATGTCCCATTTTCTTGTTTCGTAAAGCAACATTTTCCCGAGTTGCCCTCCTCCTAAAATTCCAAGTATAAAGTCTGAAGAAAAGTGTCGTGTCATTGGACAAAAATAAGAAAAATTAACCAGTCATTATTTACACATTTTAAATGAATATTAGGGTTGAATTATTTGATCGTTGAATTAATATATTTTATAGCGACACATATTGTTTTTAGTCTAGTCTAAATTATTTTTTGTTTTTATCAAAATTGAAAAAATTGATTTATATTTGAAAAAAAATAGCATGTATAGTTTATCGGAAGAAAATTACCTCAAAGCCATCTATCATTTGGAGCAATTGCACAAAAAAGAAGTCAGTACTAATGCTTTGGCAGAAAAGATGGACACGAAAGCTTCTTCAGTGACTGATATGCTGAAAAAAATGGCTGAAAAAAACCTTGTGAATTACAAGAAATACCAAGGTGTTCAGTTGAGTTCTTTAGGAAAAGAAACAGCCATCAATATTGTTAGAAAACACCGATTGTGGGAAGTTTTTTTAGTAGAAAAATTAAACTTTTCATGGGATGAAGTACATGAAGTTGCAGAACAACTAGAGCATATTCAATCTAAAAAACTAACCGCCGAATTGGACAAATTCCTCGGCTTTCCTAAAAGAGACCCGCATGGTGATCCTATTCCTGATGCACAAGGAAAGATAACCCTCGCAAAAAAGAAATTACTTTTCGACTTAGTCCCTTCTGAAGAAGGCGTTTGTGTAGGAGTGAAGGATTCGACCAAGGAGTTTTTGCAGTACTTAGATAAGCACGCTATTTCTTTGGGAGTAAAAATTGAAATCATTGAAAAAGAAGCTTTTGATCAGTCTATGTTAGTAAAGATTGAAGGAACTATAAAACGCATTACAAGTAGCATTTCAAAAAATCTGTATATCTCTTATTGATGATAAAATTTTTGGTTGAATTTTTTGAGGATTTTTCTCCTGTTCAAGCAGCACTTATTGCAGCTACTTTTACGTGGCTTTGTACTGCTCTTGGTGCTTCTCTCGTATTTTTTGTAAGAAACTTCAACCGCACTTTATTTGATGTCACCCTAGGTTTTGCAGCAGGAATAATGCTAGGAGCAAGTTTTTTTAGTCTTCTATTACCATCCATAGATATGACAGAAGGCTATGGTTT
>SKIG01000071.1 GCA_007116535.1 Psychroflexus sp. | reverse complement strand
TGAAAAACACGCCATGATTGGGTAATTCCTGGGTTTTTAAATGCAATGAAATTTTGCTCATTTCATTGGAAAGATTTTCAACATTGTTTTCAATTCTGTTCATACGTTGGTTGAGCGCATACCCCTTTAAAAGATAATCACGCAGCACATTGGTTGCCCAAATACGGAACTGTGTGCCTTGTTTGGATTTCACGCGGTAACCTACGGAGATGATGACATCGAGGTTGTAAAATTTGATCTTGTATTTTTTACCATCCGCTGCAGTTGTCAAGGATTCCTTGACAACTGATTTAGGAGACAGCTCCTTCTTTTTGAAACAATTATTGATGTGTAAACTGACATTCTGTTTGGCCTGACCAATAAGAGTAGCCATTTGTGCTTGTGTCAACCAAACCGTAACCTCATCAAGTCTTACCTCAATGTGTTCAGCTAATTCACCGGATTGATAGAGTATGATTTAGTTTTTCATTGAAAATAAAAATATCACAAAAATGTGATACTATTCCGTATTTTTTCAATACTTTTCACAAAGCTTTTAATGACTTTTATCAACGCTACACACCGACCTCGAAGAGGTCGCATGATTATAAGTCCTGCCCCCGCTCCCCTGCCACCTACCCTCCTCCAAAACACCACCGCTTTCGTTTGGAAAAAATCCTGCGAAAAATAGCCTCAAGAATATTTTCCAAGGTAAAAGGTCTAAAAAGGCAAAAAAAAAGCCATCTTAGTAAAAGATGGCCTTTATTGGTTTTCAGTTTTACTTCTTTAGCAGCTTGCACACCCGATCATTAAGCTCAAGTAAATACACTCCAGAGGAAAGGCCCTGCGATGAAATTGTTGTTAAAGTAGCATTACAAACACCTGTCCGGATTTGTTTACCCAAAGCATCACGAAGGATAAAGGTTGAACCTAATTGAGAATGATCAATTTCTACTGTCCATTCTGTACTAGTAGGGTTAGGGAAAATACGAATGGTAGAATTTTCAAACTCAAAGATTGACATGTCATTAATGACCGTTAGCATAGCTGCATCAGAAGTGTCGGCGCAAGGCATTTGAGAAACAATGCATCGATACATGTTGCTATCTTGACTAGCTAATAGATTAGACAATGTAAGTGTAGAAGTATTGGCACCTGAAACATTAGCTGAGTTTAGTAAATCAGTAAATCCATTTCCATCATCCTCTTGCCATTGAAAAATTGCCAATGTATCTGCTGAGCTAATGCTAAAGCTTACACTCTGACCTACACGATCAGATTGCGCCAAAGGACTTGTCAATAATCGCTGAGGACATGTTACCGTTATGATTGCTACATTGGATGTGTCGGAGCAGATAGTATCTTCATTTATACAACGAAAAGCTACTTGATCAAGGTCAAAATCAACATTAGAAATCATCAAAGTATCAGAAGTAACTCCACTAAATCGCGGTGAAGCTATAATATTTGTAAACCCAGAACCGGTATCGATTTGCCACTGACTCGAAGTGCTAGGAGCAATTCTTGGAGCAATAAGACTAGCAGTTGATGCCTGAGAAAAACTTCCAGACTGCGGTTGTGCAGTAAATCCTGCCGGACAACCTAAATAAAGCAGGAGAGCTTCAGAAGCAGTTAACGCGCGATTCCAAAATCCTATTTCGTCAATCCGGCCAACAAAATCACCTCCGCTAACACCTCTACCAATCCATAGCGGCAGATTAGTTGAAAGCGTATTCGAATGATTGAATACATTTGTAGCTACTTGAACGCCATTCTTATACAGAATCATGTTAGGTGCATCGTAAACGCAGGTATAATGATCCCAATTGGCTGAAGCTACTGCGGCTTGAGCCCATATCCAAGCAGATTGTTGCTTATTTGTGCCAAATTGGGCATTGGTTACCCCCATTTGAAAGTTTGCAATAAAGTTATTTGCTGCTGTAGTACCAATCATAAATGCAACAGTGCCTCCTGTTCTCTGTACCCATAAACTAAAACTAAATGGCTGGGAAAAATTGAGCGTGAAACTTGGGGCTGTGTTGGTAAGATACCCCATTGTTGATGCTGCAAACGCACTATTTGGATTACCAAATCGATCTGTTGTTAAACTTGCAGAATTTACTGGAGTCAGGTGATTATTATTTGTTGTACCATCGAAATAGTTTCCGCTGAAGTCATACCAGGCAGCCAAACTTTGCGTGGGTACATACACAGGGATTTGCGCGTTTATAAAAAAAGCATAAACGAAAAAAAACGAAAAATAAAGTTTTTTCATAAAAAAAGATTTTAGATTAAAATATCCACTAATATATTTTAGCGAAAATGCAAATTTACTACGATAGTTAATATACATAATCAATATAGTAAAAATACGGATAATTTTTTTAAAATTTGCATCTCCGTAAAACTTTCTTTGGCTAGAAGATAATTTCTTTTTGGGATTTATTAATCAAACTTGAGATAAACAAAAAAGCTACAAAAATTTACCCAACACCTCCCCTACCATTCCATCCATGCGCGAAAATGCAAACCACTTCTTGCCCAAGTCTTTTAAAGACGCACCCAAGTGATAGAGTTCCCTTTGGTCGATAATCAAAAACCG
>SKIG01000249.1 GCA_007116535.1 Psychroflexus sp. | reverse complement strand
ATACTAAGTACAGGTCTCAATTTTTTCGGCAAAAACCTATCAACTATTTTGACTAATAATATAATGATACCAATTGTTGCTAAGATATATAATAATAACATTAGAAGTAATGATTTAAAGTTCTACGCAAATCTACAATTTTTTTTTAATCGACATAATTTATATTTTAAAATTAGTGAATTTTCACTCTTCAAATTAGATATTTGGAATTACATATTTCTTATTCAATTTTGTTTGGGATTAATTTTAAATATCATTTTTATAATTTAGTTTTTGGCTGTTAATTATTTTAACGTTAGTTTTGGAATCTATTATAAAAGAAAATAATTATTAACTTTTCGCATAATTTTCTTCAACTACTTTGTATTGCGTTAGGGATAGTAACGAAAATCCCACAGCACAAGGTGCATAGATTTGTAGCAAGAGAAAAAGCGACTTTAGAAGCTTTTGAGCTGCACAAAATCTTGTGCATTGAACGAGGAATTGAAGTGAATAGCCCGCCCGAACGCCCTATATTATGAAGTCACCATTGATTATTGTAAGTTTTTTTATTTGTGCTTTTGTTTATTCTCAGGAATTTTCAGTAGGTCTTATCTCTGATGAGCTTAAAGATAAAGCTAACTCTGTTGTACGTGTTGATGAAATGGAGATTGAGCTGAAAGGAATTAAAAAAATGGAAGTTACTCATAGACGTGTAGTTACTGTGTTGAATAAACCAGGAAGAAAAGATGTAGATGCATTTTTGCACTATCGTTCTGACAATAAAATTAAAAAAATCAGCGCAACTATTTACGATGCATCAGGCAAAAAAATCAAATCGTATAAGAAAAAAGATTTTTCTGATATGAGTGCGGTTTCGGGTAGTACTCTATACTCAGATTCTAGAGTAATGGTTTTGGATTATAACCCTTCATCTTATCCATACACGGTTGAATTCGAATATGAGTATACACTTAAATCAACAGGGTTTGTAAGAAATTGGTATCCACAGACCAACACTTACCAAAGTATCGAAAAAGCAACTTATAGAGTAGTAGACGAAGCTAATTTAGGTTTAAAGTACAAGTTATTTAATTTTGACGAATACCCAATGGTTCAATTTACTGATAATGGATCAGAATTATTTTTTGAAGCAACTAATATGCCATCTTACAGATATGAAGTTTATCAACCTGCTATTGAAGAATTTTTGCCCTTTGCATATGTAGGTATAGAGTCATTTAGTTTGCATGGGTATAATGCTTCTGTAAAAAATTGGAGTGACTTTGGCTCATGGATGTACAATGAATTAATTAGCGGACGTGATCAGATTTCAGATAAAACTACACAAGAAGTGCTTGCAATGGTCGAAGGTATAGATGACGATATTGAAAAAGAAAAAATTGTCTATAAGTATGTACAAGATAATATGAGATACATAAATGTAGCAGTTGGTATTGGAGGATGGCAACCTATTGAAGCCTCTTATGTGGACAAAATGAAATACGGCGATTGTAAGGGATTAACTAATTACACACATGCGCTTTTGAAGTTAGTTGGAGTGAAATCATATTGGACAGTTCTTTGGAGTGATTCTAAGCAAAAAGATTTGTACGAAGATTTTGCATCTATACAAGGTAATCACATGATTCTTAATATTCCTGTAGAAGGGGGGGAAGATGTGTGGTTGGAATGTACTAGTTCATATTTGCCATTTGGTTTTGTTCCACCAAGTAACTCAGATAGGAATGTGCTTGTAATAAAAGAAAATGGAGGTGAATTAGTGCGAACAAGTAAACTTTCAGATGATATTAATTTTCAAGAAAATATTTCTGTAATTAATCTTGATAGCTCAGGAAATATGGACGCTACCATTGTAAAGAAGTCTATGGGGTCTCAGTTTTCGACTCGCTACTCACTTTCAATCTTGCCAACCGATGAGGTGAAGAAAAACTATTTGAATCAGTTTTCTGACTTACCTAGAATCAAGATAAATGATTTTCAATTTACAAGAGATGATGAAGTGCCTGCTTTTTATGAAAATATTTCACTAGGTTCCGAAGGTTATGCAAAAAAAATGGGTGAGAGGTTTATGTTTTCAATTAATCCTATCAATTCTAGTGTAGGTCAACCAAGAAAATACACAGATAGAAAAAATCCATTTGTAATTTACCGAGGTTTTACAGATGAAGATACAATGACTTTTATCCTTCCTGAAAACTATATTGTTGAGGCATTACCAAACCCATCCGAAATAGACAATAAATTTGGTTTTTATTCAATTAATTTTGAGGTTAGTGACGGAAAACTAGAAGTTACAAGAAAATTTCAACTAAAATCAGGTAGATATTCTAAGGATGACTATGAAGACTACCGATTATTCATGGGAGAAGTTGCAAAAATAGATGCAGGAAAAGCGGTGATTAGCTTAGCTAAAACATAAAATTTTAGAAAAAAATTAAATTATTAAACAAAACACACAAAGCAATATGAAAATTATAGTTCAGTTTACACTTTTATTTTTCTTTTCAATAGCACAAGTAAATGCACAAAAAGATGTCTTTGCAGACGTTAGCCTTGCAGATTTAGAAGAAAGTTTTCACT
>SKIG01000194.1 GCA_007116535.1 Psychroflexus sp. | reverse complement strand
CCCCAAAAGAAAGTATCTATACTAACGCTAACTCTTGAGTCATTTGCTAGTTGATTCCATGCGTCTTGCATGTCTTCACTCCAATGAATATCGTCTAAAATTAATAGAGAATCATCATGCAAATGCGGAAGAATTTTTTCAACATAGTTTAGTGTAGCTTCACCTTGGTGATGCCCATCGAGGAAAACCAAATCAAATTTTTTGTAAGTAGGAAGCTTTTCAAAAAAAGTATCAAACTTTGCGTTGAAGGTTTGAATTTCTTTAGCATCAAATTCTTGAAAAAGTTGTTTTGCTCTAGCTAAAGTATTTGGACATGCTTCTACACTTGAAATAGCCACTTCGTTGTCAAGTCGCATTGCTAAACTTCCTAAACCTAAGGATGTTCCTAATTCAAGCCCTTCATTTACTTCAAAATAGCGAACAAGTCGATTTAGTAATTTGGCTCTTTTGAATTTTGTCCCTGCGTTTTTAGCAATAGAGGCTACCTTTCGTTGATTGGAAGAAAATACCCGAGATCCCGCACCTGCATCACTCATCTGAATAGTTGAGGTATCTTGAAGTAAACTTTGTTGTGCTTTTTTCCAACTACCATAGCTCGGGTAATTTCTTTTGTCGTAAAAACATTTGGTAACTAAGCTATATACAAAAGGAGAATGCACTCCATGTTGATTTGTGGAGCGCCATAAAAACTGAAAGTATGCTTTAATTTG
This sequence comes from Psychroflexus sp., assembly GCA_007116535.1. Classification (GTDB taxonomy): domain Bacteria; phylum Bacteroidota; class Bacteroidia; order Flavobacteriales; family Flavobacteriaceae; genus Psychroflexus. Next base: position 1,879 of record SKIG01000194.1, on the reverse strand, counting down.
AAACCACATCGACTATTCTTGCATTGCATTCCAACCACGCGATTTCATGGCAATAACATTCCCTTCTCTTGTAACCAAGTGAATTCCATCTGAAGCTTCTGTAAAATTCCCGATAACAGTTAGATTTGGATTGCCTTTTATTTTGTCGTAATCATTTTGGTCGATGCTAAATAACAGCTCGTAATCTTCACCACCATTGAGGACAACAGTAGTGCTATCGAGTTGAAATTCTTCACACGCACTTATGACTCCTTGATCCAAAGGTAATTTGTCTTCATATACAGATGCACCAACTTGCGAGTGCTTGCACAAATGCATAACTTCGGAAGAAAGTCCGTCGCTTATATCAATCATCGAAGTAGGTATAACTCCCAACTGATCTAACAAAACAGGAATGTCTTTTCTTGCCTCCGGTTTCAGCTGTCGTTCTACAACATAAGTATAAGCCTCTAGATCAGGTTGATTGTTTGGATTCACCTTAAACACTTCTTTTTCTCGTTGTAAGACTTTTAGGCCCATAAATGCGCCGCCTAAATCTCCTGAAACGACCAATAAATCGTTTGGTTTGGCTCCTGAGCGACGAGTGATTTTTTCTTTTTTTGCTGTTCCGATGGCAGTCACACATATGGTCAGTCCTTGTGGTGAAGTGGTGGTATCTCCTCCAACAACATCTACTTGATAGAGTTCTGCTGCATGCAGTATTCCTGCATACAACTCTTCCAAAGCCTCTACGGTGAATCTATTGGAACAAGCTATAGAAACGGTGATTTGTGTTGCCGTAGCATTCATTGCATAGACATCGGATAAGTTGACCATCACTGCTTTGTATCCCAAATGTTTGAGAGGCATAAAACTTAAATCGAAATGCACGCCTTCTACCAACATGTCTGTGGTAACCACAATTTCATCTTCGTGTTTTAAAACAGCTGCATCATCCCCAATTGAAGTGATGGTTGATTGATGTTGTGTTGGGAAGTGTTTAGTCAAGTGTTCTATAAGCCCGAACTCTCCTAATTCTGAAAGTTTAGTTTTACTTTGGTCTGTATTCTCAAACATGGTATATTTTTTGCAAATATCGTAATAATAGACAACCTGAGCTTAAATTTTTATTGTTTTGGTGAAGGTATAAACTACTAACTTATGAGGGTTTTATTTCTTTTTTTGAGTCTTTTGTTGGGAATGACAACAATCCAAGCACAATATGTGAATGGTGTTCATTTGGATGAAATTGATGCTACATACATTGGCGTTACAACTCAATACCCATGGTTGAATGGCAAGCTTAGGGCCTTTGTAGATGTTGGTCAAGAGGTAAGAGATACACGATGGAATAGGAATATTTTGTCCGATAGAGAAGATGACACTATTCGTTTTAATTCTGAAATTCATTTATTTAATTTTTTGGATGAATTAGGTTATGTTTTCCTTCAGGAGGTGTATATAACTTCTGATAATATGATGTATTTATTCAAAAGAGAAAGGGCTTTAGAAATTGAAGAACCTGAGCAAATGAATTTTTTTGCAAGTGAATTTAGAGATTAGTTTTTATAATCATGTCATCCCTTCGGGATTGAATTATTTGACGGAATTTGAAATCAAAAGCCCCCATTTTTAAATGGGGGCTAAATAATTGGGAACGAAAAATTGGCTTTAGCTATTTTATTTGGTGTACGTTGTAAACGGGATTAATCCCGTTTCTATTAATTATTGAATTTTCAATTCGTTGATTTCATTTTTGATGAAATTCATTTTTTTGTCGTGTACTATGGTTTTTGGTGTTTAAAAGTTTTTGAGTATATCAAAGGTTCTTCTTTAAAACTTGGGTCAGAAAAGTAGTTAGCATTAAATTTGTACTACATAATGTAAACCAAACACAAAT
>SKIG01000227.1 GCA_007116535.1 Psychroflexus sp. | reverse complement strand
TTTTCACATCTCCTTTACACAGCATACTTCTGATTATATGTATTTTTACATCTTAAATGTAAAAAATGGATAAAGCATATATATTACAACGCTGCAACGAAGTCGTCAAAAACACTTTGATGGAAACCCTAGAAATCTCTTACATAGATGTAGGCGAAGATTTTTTAGTTGCAAAAATGCGTGTCAACAAACGAGTCTATCAGCCTGATGGCGTGCTTCATGGAGGAGCGATGGTGGCTTTAGCAGAAAGTGTTGGGAGTGCTGCTTGTTTTATTTTTCTCGATGCTACAAAATTCAGCATACGTGGAATAGAAATTTCCGCAAATCACGTCAAGAGTGTTAGAGATGGATTTGTGTACGCAAAAGCAACATTCTTACACAAAGGAAAAACTACGCAAGTTTGGGATATCAAAATCACCAATCAAGAATCGCAGTTAGTTTCGGCTTGCAAACTTACAACTATCGCATTACCTAAAAATTAATGGAGGATCAACCTTTGGTACACTTACTAGCAGAGAGCTTAGCAAATAAAACTTCTTTTGCTCTGTATTTGCTTCCTCAAGATGAAGAAGTAAAATTGATTCGACAAAAGAATATGGAGAATTATCCTCTTTCTTTTGAAGAAAAAGGCTTTGTTTTCGCTCCTTTTTCTGATAAAGATAAAACTTTTTTTATTCCACTTTCAATAGCTAATTTCGATACATTTGACAAATCTATTTTCTCAAATTTCTATCCAAAAAAAACCAAAACTTTTGTAACTCCTAATACTGCAAGCAAAGAAGAATACCTCCAATTGCTGAATCAGACAATCAATAATATTAAGACTTCCGAAACACAAAAAATAGTAATTTCTCGCTGTATTGAAGTGGAAAATATAGAAGTAAATGCTAGTATTCTACTAAGCAAGTTTCAACATCTTCTTCAATTATACTCTGATGCGTATTGTTATATTTTTTATCATCCTGAAATTGGAATTTGGATGGGTGCAACTCCTGAAAAGTTACTTTTTTCCGAACGCAATAAGCTTCAAACAGTTGCATTGGCAGGAACTCAAGTATACCAAAGAACTACAGAAGTAAAATGGGGAGCTAAAGAAGACGAAGAACAGCAAATGGTAGTAGATTCAATTCAAAATTCCTTGGAAAAGTATGCCGATTCAGTTGAAGTTTCTGAAAAATACACCATGCGAGCAGGTAATTTATTGCACTTAAATTCGGACATAAGTGCGACTTTTCAAATTTCAGAATTAGGTTCAATAGTCAATGAGCTTCACCCAACTCCTGCCGTTTGCGGTCTGCCAAAAGAGAATGCCAAAGAGTTTATCTTAGCCAACGAAACTTACAAAAGAAAATACTATACAGGTTATTTAGGCGAAATTAATATGACTAAAAAAATAAAAAGAAAACAAAGAAGCAGGAACCAAGAACACAAAGCTATTCATCAACTTGTGCCCGCAACACACCTGTTTGTAAATCTTAGGTGCATGCAATTCTCTAACGAGTCAGCCTATATTTATGTGGGGGGAGGAATTACTGAAAGTAGTATTGCAGAAAGTGAGTGGGAGGAGACGGTACACAAATCTCAAACCATGTTAAAAGTCCTGTAATACTTATTAGTTAAAAAACTAAGTATCTGTTTTAAATTGTATTTTTTTAACTACTATGAAACAATTATTTTCAGCTATTCCGCTTGCGCAAACTATTGTGGAAGCTAGTGTTCAACTAGGAATAGAACATGTAGTTATATCCCCTGGTTCAAGAAATGCACCTTTAACCATTGGTTTTTCCAACCATCCATCTGTAAAAACGTACAGTATTGTAGATGAACGTTGTGCAGGCTTCTTTGCACTTGGAATTGCCCAACAAATAAGAAAACCTGTTGCAGTTGTTTGTACGTCAGGTTCTGCTTTATTGAATTATTATCCTGCCGTTTCTGAGGCATTCTACAGTGATATTCCGTTGGTAGTCATTTCAGCGGATAGACCAAGTCGCCTTATCGATATTGGGGATGGACAAACTATTCGTCAGGAAAAGGCTATCGATCCCCACGTGCTTTATTCAGCTTGTTTAAAAGAAGATAATCGAATAGGCGATAATACTGAAATTCAAAAATACAACGAGGAGGAATTAGCTAAAGCATTGTCTATTAGTTTTCAACAACAAGGGCCTGTGCACATTAACGCACCTTTTGATGAACCGCTCTATGGTAAATCAGAAGAATTGTTTGTAGAATTAAACAACTTAACAAGCATTGCAATTGAAAACGTCGCATCTTTAAATTTTAGTAAATTTATTGATGATTGGAATGCTTCTGAAAAAAGAATGTTACTTGTTGGGGTACAGCATCCCGATGAAGCTATGCAACAAAACTTGAATTTTTTTGGTGAAGACGAATCGACTATTGTTTTTACTGAAGTAACCTCAAATACGCATCACGCTAGCTTCTTTGCAAGTATTGATGCAATTGTTGCTCCATTTGAAAAATCAACTCAAAAAGAAGAATTATTTGAAGCCCTTCAACCTGATATTTTAGTGACTTTTGGAGGCATGATAGTATCTAAAAAAGTAAAATCTTTTTTGAGAAAGTACCCGCC
>SKIG01000138.1 GCA_007116535.1 Psychroflexus sp. | reverse complement strand
GAAAATACAAAATATTTATTTTCAGATGCTTACTTGCGCAAAACTTTTATGTCTTGTAGCCAAGTAAGGATTTCCTTTAGGGCTTTTTCAGAGAATGTATCTTTGTTTTCTGCGTATTCACTTGGTGAACCTGTTTCGGCTAATTGCATCAGATGATTCAGGTCTTTTAGTGTTTTTATTCTGTTTGAAGCATTGTTTTTAGCAATATACTCTTTTAGTAAAGGTTCATTTTGTTTCGCTGAAACCTGCATGTCTTTTTCTCCAAATAAGCCCAGAACTGGTATTTTAGTATCGTGCAGGTTTTGTTTTGGGTCGAATCGTAAAAAATAAAGCATCCACGGATTCAAATAAGCTTCTTCTTGGTAAGAAATAAAGACTTCTTCACTTAAACCTTGAGATTTGGCTAATTGAGGATAGGCTTCCAACGTCTCTTTCCAAAAAGCAGTAAACATTTTTGGAAGTTCTTCGTATTCGGTGTTTTTAATTAGCTCGTACAGTGATTTGTTAATGTTTCTGTTCAAAGTTAACTCAGAAGGACTCATTCCTGATAGTTCACCTATCAATTCTTGCTGAAGCAAAAGCAACTGATCTATGGGAGCCACGGGAGGCGCAATTAGTACAAGAAAATTCACGTCTGGATATGAAGAAATCATAGGTGCAATCATCCCGCCTTCGCTATGACCAAACACGCCAATTTTGGTGGTGTCTATTTCGGGTCTTGTTTTTAAGTACTCAATAGCAGCTATTGCGTCTTGTTTGAAATCTTCGGAGGTTGCTTCTTCAAAATCTCCTTCAGAAGCTGCGGTTCCTCTATCGTCATACCTTAATACAGCCATTCCCTTTCTGGTCAGGTAGTCAGCAACAACCAAAAAAGGTTTGTGTCCTAAAATTTCTGAATTTCTATCTTGTGCTCCGCTTCCGCTAATCATAATTATGGCAGGAAAAGGGCCTTCTCCTCTCGGAGTTGTGAGCGTACCTGCAAGTTTAAAATTTTCTACTTTGTTTTCAAAAACTACTTCTTCATCATCATAAGGATACGGCTTCGATGGTTCTTGTACTTTCTTTTCTACTTCTGTTTTTTCCTTATTTCTTGTTAGTTTCAACTCGGTTGAAAACATTCCTTGCTTAAAGGTGCCTTCAATTTCTTTTTCTTTAAGTAAACCTTTGTAACTAATATTGGCGGCTTCAACTTTAAAATGAAGACTGTCTTCAACAAAACTAATATAAGTGATAGGGATTCCATAAGCGTTTTGGGAGGGGCTATCTAGTGAGGCGTCTAGTTCACCTTCATTTGAATTTATTTTAAGTATCAAAGGCAGTTTCATTCCTTGCACATTCAACGAGCCGTTCCATTTTCCTAAAATGGCTTCATTTTCTTGCGCTAGACTAAAGCTGAAAAATAAAATAAACAGAGAAAGTATAGTTTTGTTCATAACGGATTGTTTTTTAGTTGAAGCCTTGAAATTTGAAGGGTTTTGCTTTTTTGAAATGCTTCGAACTTTCTCCTGCATAAGTTTGCCCTTCCGATAAGTCTAATTTTCTAGTCCCTGCTTTAGATGAAAAATCTATTTTATTTAAATCTACCCAAAGGATGTTGGGTGTCATGATGCTTTCAAAATAATACACCATTTTGGTTTGGTCGGCCACTGTTCTCCATCGCGTAGAAGAAATATTAGGAAAGCCCTCAGTGGTTATTCCAAAGGGAACGGAGCAATTTCGAATCACGCTAAATACGCTTGCAACAGCAGTTCGTGTGTTATCTGTTTTCGGAATAGCATCTATATAAAACGAAGCACGAGCAAATCTATCGGCAGGATTATTAGTGCCGGGTAAAAACTTGTTTCCGGGTATTTTTTTCCAATATTCGTTGATAGCAAGTTGTTCTTTGTACGGAGGATCGTTGGTCATTACCGTGTAGGTCGCATCATGGTGAATCACTAACTTTCCGCCGATGTACTCAAAAATGGCATTGTCTCCACTTGCATCCGAAAGTGATAAATGTACCGTTGTATATTTGTCTGTTCCGGGAATATAATCGGTTACTAAAACAAAGTCTCTTTTAGAAAATTCTTCTACGGCCTCTGCCACATTTGCAAAATTATCCAAGGCATACTGTGCCCATAAAGAAACAGATAAGCCTTTTGTTTCACCATCTTTTTCAAAAGCAGGGTAATCGGACTCTACCAACCATAGCAGGTTAGCCACCAAACCTTTTTCGTTCATTCCATCGGATGTAGCTATATCCCATGAGCTAGTTGCAATGCTTCCGTATTTGGAGGCCCATTCGATGGAGCTTTTCCCAACCTCTCCGTTTCTTTGTTCTCCACGAGGGAAAAGCCAAAGATTAGCGGGAATATCAATAGAAAAATCCATGCTTCTTGCAGTAATCACATAGCCATTTAAGCCTTTGTAAACTACACGTGTACAGGCAAATGCTTGATTCAAAGAAAACAGATAAATGCCAATTAGTATTAGAAGGCTAAATTTTGAAGTAGTAGATTTTTTCATAGCGCAATAATTAAAGTTATCACTGCAAAATACACATTTTATTGTAAATATGATTTTTTAGAAATGATAATTTTTGATAGACTTGTT
>SKIG01000213.1 GCA_007116535.1 Psychroflexus sp. | reverse complement strand
TTTTTCTTCTTTTTACCTTCTTGTTGAACCATTTTTACTGATAAGTAAGCTGCTGAATCTTTCAGTTTAGGAATATTATCTAAATCATTCAACATAATTACAGCCAAAGCAGGACTTACTTTTTGAATAAAAAAAGTACGCAAAAATTCATCATGAATCGGCAAAACACTTTCTTCATCTACAATATGTATATCATGTTTTTTTAATTCTTCTTGAATCGCGTGCAGAATTTCCAAACTGTCTGCTTGTTGCTTGATAACTATTTGAGTAATTTCTTTGAGTAATCTATTTGCGCTGAAACCTCCTAAGAGTCTTTTTGTCTTACCTTCCGAACTTCTTTCAATGCGTTTGATAGCTGCGTAACGTACACGAAAAAATTCATCTAAATTGTTAGAAAAAATACCTAAAAAACGAAGTCTTTCAATCAGTGGAACACTTGGGTCTTCTGCTTCTTGAAGAACCCTAGCGTTGAATTGAAGCCAACTTAATTCTCTGTTATGGTATTTATTTTTATGTATCATAGATTATTATTATGTGAAAGTACTTTTGAAAAACCTCAAAGATAAAGCTACTTGCTATTACCGAAGTTGTTTGGCATAAAGTTCTAATTTATTTTTACCGTATTTAGCTTTTTTCCAAGTATCTAAATTTTCAATTTCTAGGTATACCAAGCCTGTAGTTGGTATATGGTCTATTCGTTTGTGAGACAAAAACTGATGTACAGAGGTAAATGCAGGATTATGCCCAAAAATCATCACATTTTGCCATTGGTCGGGTAATTTTCTGATAAACGTAACAAGTTCAAGCACATCAAAAGTGTACAAATTTTCATTTAATAAGAAGGTTGTCGCTTGTTCACTAAGTTCATTTTCAAAAATTTGTGCTGTTTGTTTCGCTCGCTTCGCTACGCTTGAAACTAAATGAATAGGCTCTGAAAAATGCTTTTTAAATTCAGTGGCTACTAGTTTAGCATCTTTGTGAGCTCTTGGCAAAATAGGACGTTCTCTATCCGATAGATTATTATCCCAATCGGATTTGCCGTGTCTTACAAGTATTAACTTTCGGATATGATTTATATCGTTTATCATGGTGCTAAGCGTTTAATTTCCCAATCGTATTTGTCTTTAATCGTAAATAAAAACCGATCATGAAGCCTATTTGGTCTTCCTTGCCAAAACTCAAATGAAATTGGTTCAACAACAATTCCTCCCCAATGAGATGGGCGCTCAATTGGTTTATTGCTGTACTCTTCCTCTAGTTGTTTCAATTTACTTTCTAAAACTTCTCGGTTGGGAATTTCTTCACTTTGATTAGAAACTATGGCGCCAAGTTGGCTTCCCACAGGACGTGAATGAAAGTAATTATCTGAAAGATTTGCTGCTAGCTTTTTAGCATTTCCCTTGATAATGATTTGTCTTTCTGTATTCGGCCAAAAAAAAGAAAGGCATACTTTTGGGTTGTTGGCTATTGCTTTTCCTTTTTCACTTTCGTAATTAGTAAAAAAGACAAAGCCGTTTTCGTCGTAGGATTTCAACAAAACCACCCTGCTTTTAGGAAATCCATCTTCACCAATCGCACTTATAGTCATGGCATTTGCCTCGTCTACTCCTCCTGCTTTTTCAACATCGTAGAACCATTTTCTAAACTGTTGAAATGGATTTTCGTCCAAAGTTTCTCTTGTTAACTCACCTTTTTCGTAAGATTTTCTGTAGTCAAAAAGTTTATCGTCCATCAAGTAAAATCATCTTTAAATTGAAATAACTAAAATAAGAAATATACAACCAATCTTAGATAAAAAGAGGTTAATTTATTAACAACCTAATAAAGTAATCAATCAAAATCTACTCAGAAAGTAGATCGATTTTGTCATACATACGTTGATAATCAGTAGCATGCATAAAATTTTCTCCTACTAAATCGAAATCATTGTTGGAATGAAAATAAAATCCTCTCCCGGGAATTTGTATTCCCATATCCAAAAGTGCTTCTCTGAGTAAGGCTTCAGTTGGACTTCCTAAGGCTTGTGCATCAACAATTTGTTCTCCAATATTAATGCTTGGCTCGATTCCTTCATCGTAATCTGTAAAACCTACTGAATTAACCAATTTGAAAATCAAGGGTTGTAGCGCATATCTGTGAGCTAGACTTGCATTTTGTCTTCCAAAATTAGGAGAATCATATAAAGTTGTCGAACCTTGGTATTTCCCTGAAGTTTGTCTTCCAATTTGAACAAGATTTATAAAAGGTTGTAAACCTGAAATAACAAGTTCACTTGCAGAAGCGGTAGTTCTTGAGGTTAATACATACACTCGGCTCAATTGAAGCGAGTTTAAACTTTGCCCTCCGATGGTTTCATTAGAAAAGAAAATTGGCACATCCTCAAAATTGTCATTTGTTTCTCTTGTTGCCAATAATTCATTGAAAAATTGACCTGTAATCATACTACACAAATTGACGGCAACTTGTAAGTCTCCTCCCCCATTGTAGCGTAAATCTAAAACGAGTTCATCTATATTTTCAGATTGAAACATTGCAAAGACCTGATTTAGTTCTTGTTCAAAATTTCTTCTGAAATTAGTGTACATTAAGTAGCCTACTTT
>SKIG01000028.1 GCA_007116535.1 Psychroflexus sp. | reverse complement strand
TGTCAAAAGTATTGCCACAGTTAAGAGTGTGACAAAAAGTCATTTCACAAATAACTAAACAAATATTTAAAACGAATACCCTATTCTAAAAAGTAGCATCCTAGGCAAAACGAAGGAAGTGGTTTGTGTAGTTTGGAAATCTGAGAATTGGTTTACACTTATGCTTCTAACATCAAATACATTGTTATTTATCAGCGTAAATCGCCAAGGGGAATTACTCTTTTGATAACTTAAATTTAGGTCTAAGAAATTGAATTTTTCAGTAAAACCATCAAGTTGTCTATTTTTGAAGAAAGTAAATTCCGAGGTGAAGTTAAAGTCTTTGAGAAAAGAGTAGTCTATATCTATGTTTATTTTATCTGTTTCAAAATTAGAAGAGGTAATTCCCCGAAATTGTTGAAAAGATTTTTCGTAAGACAATTTTAAGTTAGGCAACTCTTTATTTTTAAAGTTTCTCACCTGAATTCCTCCTTCTATATTTTGTTCTTTCCTAATAGAAGCTATATCTTGGTTGTTGACAAGTTGGCTATAATCTGCAATAGAAAACCTAGGATATATAAATGGCTCTACTACACCTGACGCGCGTTGTAAGCGGAAACCCCCTCCGTAGAAATTCTCAGGAGTATTTCTGAGTTCAGGTGTCAGAAATTGATTTATCCCCTCCAATACTACCTGTTCGCGTATTGTTTTTGTTTTTCTATTAAAATATAGATACGAAAAATAATTATACCCGCTTTTACCTTGAAAGTTAGTCAAATTTAGTTTGAAGTCATGAAAACGTTCTTCTTGTAAAAGTTCATTTCCTCTGAAAATTAAATTAAAATCTCTAAGCTGAAAACGGTTAGCTACAAGTTCAGGTTGGGGAAATCTATTATTCCATTGGTATTCAAAACTAAGTTTGTGTGTTGATGAAAAATTTATTTGTGAGTTCCACTTAGGTTCAAATAAGATTTTTTGTGGGATTTGCCTTTCACTAGCTTGTTGGTTAGTAAAATAATAGTAATGTAAATTTACAGATGGCTTATTGATTAACTTACCAATTCTGAACATTACTTCTACTCCTATAAAAGAATTATTAAGCAAGTACGAGAGATCGTTTCCAAAGCCTTGATTTGTTAAATCATTTTGTTCATTATTGGACAACAATTGCATTTCATTAGATGAAAACAATGTATGCTGAAAAACATTCCCCACATCAAAATTTAGATGTAGGTTTTTTGCCAAAATTTGGTACACCCTAAATCTTGCTTGATGCTCATGATTAGTTATATTCTTTATTTGCTCTATAAAGTAGGTTTCGTCATTTATAAGAGAAATTTGGTTAGGCAAAATGGGTTGAGAACTTTCGTATAAACTTAAAGGCTCATTTCTATTAAAATTAGAAGTTAGCACAAAAGTAGCCTTAGTTTTTTTTGAAAACGAGCGATGGTATTCTATAAATTGGCTTAAATCAAAAAAATCTATTTCAGCTTGCTGGCCTACAAAAATCAAATCTGTCTCGGTTTCACTTTGCTGAAAACTGTTTTGTTCACTTAGACTAAAGTTAAAATCTGTTTGAAATTTTAAGCGTTTATCTTTATGCTTTCTGTTGTTAAACTGAAAACTTCCAAGTCCTGACAAAACATTACTTCTGGCTTCTGTTTCTCTTCTTTCAAGGGTGTTTTCTTGCAAATAATTAATACGCTTCTGCCTGAAGGTTGCTAGGTTGTTTTTATTGAAAATAAGGTACGAATTATATTCGTTTTTATTTATCTCTCGGGTATAATTTAGTGCAACTAAATCAGACTGTGCTTCAACCATCTCTCTTTTTTCTTTACTCAGAGAAAAAAGTGCTAAGTTTGTTAGGTTTATATTATTATTTTTGAGTGCAAACTGACTCTTGTTGCCCAAAAATCTAAATATATCTTCCTTGCTTAAGGATTCTTTGCCAAAGGTATTATGATCTGCTATGAGATTTAGTGTTTGCTTTGGAGAATAAAAAAAAATTGCGGCATTTCCCTCCCTAAAATTTCTGTTCCCTTTACCTAAGGCAACTTCTCCAAACCATAATTCTTTTCTATCTTCTTTGAGTCTAACGTTTAGGGCAAGTTCATCTGTATTGAGAATATCTTTTAGAAAATCTACATCTGTAAAGTTGTCTATTAATTCAATTTGGGCAACTGCATCTGCGGGAATATTTTCTACCCCAAGTTTTGAACCTCCTCCAAAAAAGAGTTTATCTTCAACTAAAAAATACTTTACAGGTTTACCATTTAATTTAATAATACCGCTTTTATCAACTTCTAAACCTGGTACTTTATTAAGTAACTCTTTTAATTTACGCTCATTCCCGTCTGAAAATGCTTGTACATCTATAAATATGGTGTCTCTTTTTGCTTTTATGGGTTGATACTCATACTCAATAATTACTTCTTTTAATAAATCTTCTTTGGGTTGTAACTTTATTTCCTTGTGTACACTATTATCAACTAGAAGTGTATCTTTATATTTAGTAAAGCCTAGATAATTAATTTCTAAAAAATACTTTCCTTTCTCTACATCAAAAGAAAATATACCGTCTTTTGTTGTGGATGCAAACAAGACTGTTCTTTCTTTATCTTCGGGAAACAAGATT
>SKIG01000218.1 GCA_007116535.1 Psychroflexus sp. | reverse complement strand
GATTTTGATATCGACTTATTTAAAGCAGGTAAACACTTCAAATTATACGAAAAATTAGGTTCCCACCTCATTGAAGTAAATGGTGTAAAAGGAACTTACTTCGCCGTATGGGCGCCGACGGCAAAGAAAGTATCTGTCGTTGGAGATTTCGACTATTGGTTGGAAGGAGAACACGACCTGTATGTTAGATGGGATGGCAGCGGAATTTGGGAAGGTTTTATTCCCGAAGTGAAACAAGGAGCTTTGTACAAATACAGCATAACTTCGCATCATAACGACATCAAAACTCAAAAAGCGGATCCCTACGCTAAACGAGCGGAGCATCCGCCAAAAACTGCTTCGGTGGTTTGGGAATTTCATAAAAAATGGAAGGACGACAAATGGATGAAGAAGCGAAAAAAACACAATTCCTTAGATACTGCATTTTCGGTGTATGAAGTTCATCTCGGTTCATGGAAACGCAATGTAGAAGAAAACAGAAGCCTTAGTTATTTAGAGTTAGCGAAAGATTTAGTTCAGTACGTCAAAAAAATGAATTTTACTCATGTAGAATTTATGCCAATAATGGAATACCCCTACGAACCAAGTTGGGGCTATCAACTCACAGGCTATTTTGCTCCGAGTTCACGTTTTGGCTATCCGGAAGAACTAATGGAATTGATTGATGTTTTCCACCAAAATGACATTGGAGTAATTTTAGATTGGGTGCCTTCGCATTTTCCTGAAGACGCTCACGGTTTAGGATTTTTTGACGGTAGTCATTTATATGAGCACCCCGACCGCAGAAAAGGGTATCACCCTGATTGGAAGTCATTGATTTTTAATTACGGAAGAAATGAAGTACGCGCTTTTTTGATTAGTAATGCGCTGTTTTGGCTTGAACAATACCATGTAGATGGCTTGCGTGTAGATGCCGTGGCTTCTATGTTGTATCTTGATTATTCAAGAAATGACGGAGAATGGGAACCAAATATCTACGGTGGTAATGAATACTTGGAGGCGATAAGTTTTATCCGAGAATTAAACGAAACTGTCTATAAAGAATTTCCCGATGTACAAACTATCGCCGAGGAATCGACAAGCTTTCCAATGGTTTCTAAACCAACCTCCATGGGCGGCTTAGGCTTTGGGATGAAATGGATGATGGGTTGGATGCACGATACCTTGACTTATTTTGCGAAAGACCCTGTGTATAGAAAACACCACCAAAACGACATTAGCTTTAGCTTAAATTACGCATTTACGGAGAACTTCATGCTGCCACTTTCACATGACGAAGTGGTCTATGGAAAAAAATCCATGATAGATAAAATGCCCGGTGACCAATGGCAGAAATTCGCCAACTTACGTGCATTATATACCTACATGTTTACGCATCCTGGGGCGAAATTACTCTTCCAAGGGGGAGAATTTGCTCAATACGGCGAATGGAATTTTGAAAGTAGCCTCGAATGGCATTTGTTGGAAGACGAAAAGCACCAAGGTATGAGTCAACTTATTACTGACTTGAATAAGTTGTACCGAAAAGAACCTGCGCTTCATCAGCTTCAATTTAGTTATGAAGGCTTCGAGTGGAATGATATGTCTGATTTCGAAAATTCTATACTGATTTACCAACGAAAAGATAAAAAAGGAAATCGTCTGTTTGTAGTAGCCAACTTTACTCCTACTCCACATGATAGCTACAGCATTGGTTTTGATGAAGCAACCGAATTAGAGCCTTTACTAACTTCTGACGATAAAAAGTACGGAGGTACAGGTGATTATTCCTTGAAAAGTTATTCAACTGAAGCATCTGAATTCAAAGGCAGAAAGTTTTCAACATCAATCGTTGTAGCGCCTCTTTCCGTGTCAGTTTTCAAAATGAAAAATTAAAAGTTCATTAAATCAGCTTATTTTAGCAAGTTATAAAATTGAATACCTATGATTATAGATACCGAGGTTAGGAATCAAGGCGATTTGTTTCCTAATAAAGTTATAAGTGTTGAACAAGATGTAGATAAATTTTACTTCACCACAGAAAATGAAGTTGTATTAGAACTAACCGTTTTAAGAGATAGTGTTTTGCGTTTTAGGTTTGGAACGCGAGGAAAGTTAGAACCTGATTTTTCTTATGCCATATCCGATGATGCAATTCGGGGTTACAACCTACTTGAACTTACTGAAGAAGAAGATTTTTATATAATAACTACTTCTAAAGTAGTTTGTAAAATTAGTAAGGCTGACTTGCGTCACTCTATTTATGATAAGCGTGGAAACCTGATTAATGAAGATGAAATTGGATTTCACTACGAAGAAAGTTTTGAAAACGGTGGAAACATTGTTAAGATGAGTAAAGTAGCGCAAATCAAAGAAGCCTTCTACGGAATGGGCGACAAACCTATGCACTCCAACTTACGTGGCAAGCGCATGCAAAATTGGGCTACAGATGAATATGCTTTCGGAAAAGACAAAGATCCTATTTACAAGAGTGTACCATTTTATATAGGCTTACATAAGGAAAATGCTTATGGAATTTTCTTTGACAATACCTTCCGCTCGTATTTTGATTTTAGCCATGAAAGGCTTGAAGTAACAAGTTTTTGGGCTCAAGGAGGAGAAATGAATTATTACTTCATTTACGGTCCAGATAT
>SKIG01000161.1 GCA_007116535.1 Psychroflexus sp. | reverse complement strand
CTAAAAAACACTAAAGTACATGACAAAAATTGATATTTGCCAAAAATGAAGGAATTTTAGTTTATTCATTTATTTATCGTGTACTAAAATAAATTGGCTTTATTTCATGGCGCATAACCATGTCACCCTTTTAGGGTTTATATCTATCATTTGCGATTTTTTATAATCATTTCATCCCTTTGGAATTGAATTAGTTAACGAAATTTGAAATCAATAGCCCCGATTTTTAAATCGGGGGGATAAATAATTGAGGACAAGAAATTGGCTTTAGCCTAATTCCTGAGAATCATATATAGTTTTCGGCTAAAGCCATTTGATTTGGTCTATGTTGTAAACGGGATAAATCCCGTTTCTATTAATTTTCGAATTGTCAATTCGTTGATTTCATTTTTGATTAAATTCATTTTTATGTCACAAACTAAAAAAAACACTTCAAATCTTCCTTGAACCAAAAACATTAGTATTTTTGAAATATGTCGATAACGTAAACAGAAATTAGTCCCGTTTTTTACGGTTAAATAAATTTTATAACGACTCATGAAAAAAATAATAGGAAGAAAAGACAAAGCCGATTTCCCAGATTTAGGACTAGAAGATGTAGCGATAAAAATTGACACAGGCGCCTACACATCCTCTATTCATTGTTCAGATTTTGAAGCAAAGGACGGAGTCTTGTATGCTTATTTTTCTGATGAAAACAAGTCAAAAAAATCCTCTAAACGAATAGCTTTTCCCGATTATAAAGAAGCTAAAGTAAAAAGTAGTAACGGAATTATACAACGCCGTTATTTAATTAAGTCACGCATAAAATTGTTTGGGAAATTATATAAAATATCCCTTACCTTAGCCGACAGAAAAAAAATGAAAAATCCTGTATTGATAGGAAGAAAATTTTTAAATAAAAAATTCATCGTAGACACCGATAAGCAAAACATCTCTTTTAAGTTGAAGTCCAATGAACATTAAAATATTATCACGAAATCCAAATCTTTATTCAACAAAACGCTTGGTAGAAGCTGCCGAAAAGCGCAAACACAATGTTGAGGTAATCGATCATTTAAAATGTGATTTGGTCATAGAAAAAAGGAGACCCAGTATCATCTATAAAGGAAAGTCCTTAGATGAAACCGATGCGATTATCCCACGAATCGGAGCTTCAGTAACTTTCTACGGAACTGCTGTTGTGCGTCAGTTTGAAATGATGGGAGCATTTACTACTGTAGATTCAGAAGCCCTAGTGCGAAGTCGAGATAAATTAAGAAGCTTACAAGTATTATCGCGATCCAAAATCGGACTTCCTAAAACAGTTTTTACTAACTACTCCCGTGATGTAGAGAGTGTGATTACTCAAGTAGGAGGGACTCCTTTAGTAATCAAGCTATTAGAGGGAACTCAAGGTTTGGGGGTTGTGTTAGCTGAAACTAAAAACGCTGCCAAATCTGTTATCGAAGCTTTCAACGGTTTAAAAGCTAGAGTTATCGTTCAGGAATTCATCAAAGAAGCTAAGGGAGCAGATATCCGTGCTTTTGTGGTAGATGGTCACGTTGTTGGCGCAATGAAACGTCAAGGAAAAGAAGGAGAGTTCAGATCCAACCTACACCAAGGAGGAAGCGCTGAAGTAATAGAACTTACCGATGAAGAAGAAATTGCCGCCATAAGAGCAGCAAAAGCTATGAAGCTAGGAGTAGCAGGGGTAGATATGCTTCAGAGTGCCAGAGGTCCACTAATTTTAGAAGTAAATTCTTCTCCAGGTTTAGAAGGAATCGAAAAAGCCACAGGGAAAGATATCGCAAAAACAATTATTCGCTATATAGAAAAACACGTATAACTTGATTTATGTAATAGGGGTAAAGAATTAGCCCAACTATTTGCATACAATTGGGATGATTTCCGAATAAATCAAATTTTAATTTCGTAGCTATTAGTGAGTTTTCAGATATTGTATAATAATTCAATTCTTGAAATTTTGGATAGGTTTTTCTTGTTGCCCGCCTTTTGATGCTTCTTTAAGTCTTTTTTTGCTGATTTGGTGATTTCTATTTTATACTTTCCCACAATGAATCGGTTTCAATTATGAACGTCTCACCATCTTCAATTTCTTTTTCAGCTTGTTTAATTTTAGCAACAAATTCAGGATTATAAGGGCTTTTAGGATCTTCTACTAACTCAACATCTTTTTGCGAATTATCTTTAGAGAATACCTTCAGAAAAGCAAGTAATGCTTTTCCTTTTTCAGAATTTTCGTTTATTTTTAAAGTTAATGTGGTCATTATTAAAAGAATTAGTTACAGATATAAGCAATTAAACCCACTAAAATGAGTTTACATCTTTAGCAGAATTTTAGTAAGTTTTCGGCTACAAATGCCTTCTTTTGTAAAATTAAAAGCTTACTTATGAAAAATATCTTTATACCAATTCTATTTTTTTGCCTGAATGTTTTTTCTCAAGAGGTACTAACCATCAAAGGTACAACTACTTCAATCAAGGACGGAACGATTGAGCTAGTCCCTAAAAATAGCATCTATTACAACCATGTATCTTTTGACGCAAAGCAAAAAATCACCAATGCTAAGTTTGAAATTCAACTGACTTTTAAAGACGATTTAAATTATCCATTTGTTTTTTTCATCAATGATACAATTAGTTCAGCTGAATT
>SKIG01000102.1 GCA_007116535.1 Psychroflexus sp. | reverse complement strand
TGAAACAGAAACACGCGAAGATAGATTCAACGCATGGGTAAAAAAGAATTATCCTGCTCACCAAGTAGCTAAAGCCAACCCAATTTTACAGCGATTACGTTCAGTGAAACATCCGCTAGAAATTGACGTGATGCAAAAAGCTTGTGATATTACCGAGAAAGCCTTCCGGAGAGTATTGAAGTTTACGCAACCCGGCGTTATGGAATATGAAATTGAAGCAGAAGTAATTCACGAGTTTATCCGTCAATCGTCTAGAGGTTTTGCCTACACACCTATTATCGCAAGCGGACAAAATGCCAATGTATTGCACTACATCCTAAACAAAGAGAAATGCCAAGATGGGGATTTAATTCTATTTGATTTTGGTGCCGAATACGCCAATTACGCAAGTGATATGTCTCGAACTATTCCTGTGAATGGCAGATTTACAAAGCGACAAAAAGCTGTTTACAATGCGGTGAATAAAGTAAAAGAAGAAGCTACAAAAATGCTTGTTCCAGGAGCTGATTGGACGGCTTATCACGTAGAAGTAGGAAAATTGATGACTAGTGCCTTGCTTGATCTAGGTTTGCTAGATAAAACCGATGTGCAAAATGAAAACCCTGATTGGCCTGCTTACAAAAAATACTTTATGCATGGAACCTCGCATCACATAGGCTTAGACACGCACGATTACGGATTGCTTCATGAACCCATGCAAGCCAACCAAGTCTTTACCGTAGAACCGGGCATTTACATCCCCGAAGAAGGTTTTGGAATAAGACTTGAAGACGATGTGGTTATTCAAGAAAGTGGTGAGCCCTTCAATTTAATGCGAAATATTCCTATTGAAGCTGATGAAATTGAAGAGTTGATGAATGAATAGGATGTACAATACTTATAATTTAAACTACTTAAGAACTAATAAAAATTTTACTAATTAAGCACGTTGAGTAATTGCTTTGTTGTAGAAAAGGCGATATATTCAATAGTAGAAAAAGTAATTATACAAGTTAAGGTATATGGTATTCGAAAGCACAACTATTGTAGACTGTTTTTTAATTAAACCTAATATTATTTCAGATGAAAGAGGTTACTTTTTAGAATCTTTTCACCAAAAAAAGTTTTTAGAAAAAACAGGTATCAGTACAAATTTTGTTCAAGACAATGAATCAATGTCTAACTATGGGGTTATTCGTGGGTTGCATGCACAAAAAGGCGAAGACGCTCAAGCTAAATTAATACGTGTAGTACAGGGAAAAGTGCTTGATGTAATTGTAGATGCACGAAAAGATTCGCCCACCTTTGGACAAGTTTACTCATCTATAATCAGCGCCGACAATAAACACCAAATTTTTGTTCCAAAAGGTTGTTTACATGGTTTTTCTGTGTTGCAAGACAAAACTATTTTTGCTTATAAATGTGACACCTACTACAAACCTGAGAGTGAAATAGCTGTATACCCGTTAGACAGCGATTTAAATATAGATTGGGGTATTATAAAAGGAGGTGAAATTATTTCTATTAAAGATAAAAACAGCCTTTCTTGGAAAGAATTTAACCTGTAATATTCTTCCAAAAAGCATATATGTATTGTAGCGAATAAAAAAACTAAGGTTGAAATTTTCTTTAATCGAAAACTTCAACCCTAGTACAATCAAAAATTAAAACTTATTTATCTAATTATTCAAAATCGGGTCTGTATGATTTCTGAATACTAGCTCATCATTAAATTGATCAATCAAAATGATACTTTCCGTTTTGATGTTTTGAGCTAAGATTTCTTTAGATAATTTGTTCAATACTTCTCGCTGAACCACTCTTTTTACGGGGCGTGCTCCATACTGAGGATCAAAACCAAGCTTAGCCAAGTATTTCTTTGCCTCTAGCGTTGCATCGATGGTAATGTTTTGCTTGGCTAACATTTTCTTTAGTCCTGCAATCTGCAAATCTACAATTTGAAGGATGTCAGATTCTGTAAGCGGGGTGAACATTATAATATCATCGATTCTGTTTAAAAACTCAGGACGAACCGAATTTCTCAGCAAGGCTAACACGTCTAATTTAGATGCTTCAATCGCTGCGTCGGTATCTTTTAGCGTATCAAATTTTTCTTGAATTATATGACTACCAATATTGGATGTCATAATAATTATCGTGTTTTTAAAATCTGCTAAACGTCCTTTATTATCCGTCAATCTACCTTCGTCAAGCACTTGCAAAAGTATATTGAAAGCATCGGGATGCGCTTTTTCTATTTCATCTAGCAAAACAACAGAATAAGGTCTTCTTCGGACTGCTTCTGTAAGTTGTCCGCCTTCTTCATAGCCAACATATCCCGGAGGAGCCCCCACAAGTCTAGATACTGAATGACGTTCTTGATATTCACTCATATCGATACGTGTCATTGCATTTTCGTCATCAAACAAGTATGAAGCAAGCGATTTTGCTAACTCTGTTTTACCAACCCCTGTAGTTCCTAAGAATAAGAAAGAACCAATCGGCTTTTTCTGATCTTGTAATCCCGCTCTACTTCTTCGTACTGCATCGCTTACTGCTTGAATTGCTTCTTCTTGCCCCACTACTCTTTTATGAAGCTCGTCTTCTAACTTCAAGAGTTTCTCACGTTCTGTTTGTAACATTTTGGTCACAGGAATTCCTGTCCACTTAGCCACTACTTC
>SKIG01000147.1 GCA_007116535.1 Psychroflexus sp. | reverse complement strand
CTTTATAATTAAATGTAACTTGTTGGTTTTGATGATTAAAAAAAACCAAATTTAATTCATAGTAATTTTAACAGCTTACTTTCCTTGTATGTTTTTTGTAGCTTTACTGTAGTAGTTCGTCAGGGCTTTTTCTAGTAAATTTGAACTAGTTTTTTATTCAAACTATCTTAATAGACAAAAATGAGGGTTTTTTTACTTTTCACTTTATTAAGTCTCGCTAACATCTCTTTTGGTCAAGCAGAGAAGGTTTCTATTGTAGAAGACGAAAACGGTTTTCGGCTTCAAGTAGCTAATTCAGATTTCATGATTAATGGTATGAATTGGGACTATTTTCCTATTGGTACCAACTACGAATACAATATTTGGAGTCAACCTGATGCAACAATAAAAGCCGCGCTTAATTACGAAATGGGGCTTCTTCAGCAAATGAATGTGAATGCCATTCGCGTATACACAGGAATTCCACCTAAATGGATTAGCTATATACACGAAAACTTTGGTATTTATACCATGCTTAACCATTCATTCGGTCGTTATGGCTTAATGATCAACGGAAATTGGGTAGCACAAACCAATTACGCAGACCCAACTACACAAGACATGTTACTTTCTGAAGTTTTAGAAATAGCCAAAGAATACAAAAACACTCCTGGATTATTACTATATCTTTTAGGGAATGAAAATAATTATGGTCTTTTTTGGGCAGGAGCAGAAACAGAAGACTTTCCAAGTGAAAAAGATAAAATCAAAAAAGTTGGCGAGCAGCAAGGCAGACCGATGTATCGTCTAATGAACGAAGCGGCAATTCAAATGAAAGCAATCAACGATAATGTACCCATTGCTATTTGTAATGGCGACTTACTGTACTTAGACATTATAGCCGAAGAGTGTCCCGATGTTGATATTTTCGGGACCAACATCTACCGAGGCGAATCCTTTGGAGATACCTATGAACGAGTGAAGAATGAGTACGGAAAACCTGTACTTTTTACAGAATTCGGTTCAGATGCATTCAATGCAATTACTCAACAAGAAGACCAAGAAGCACAAGCACATTACTTGATTTGCAACTGGAAAGAAATTTACCAAAATGCAGCAGGTTTAGGTAAGGCTAATAATTCATTAGGAGGTTTTACTTTCCAATTTAGTGATGGTTGGTGGAAACACCTTCAAACCAAAAACTTGGATGTACACGATACACATGCGGCTTGGGCAAATGGAGGCTACAAATTCGACTACCAACATGGTAAAAACAACATGAACGAGGAGTGGTTTGGCATCTGTGCAAAAGGACCAACCAATGAACTCGGCGTTTACGAATTATACCCTCGAAAAGCTTACTACGTACTTCAAGACATTCATAGCTTAGAGATGTATAATAGCGAAGTAGATGTGGACTATATCGAGGAATATTTTAATCAAATTAAAAATTCAGACCGCTACCAAACAGAAGGTAAAAAAACAATAATTACAAAATAAATTTAATGAGTCAAGTAATGTCAGATACTGCAAATTCTATTTCTAACAGCGAGTTACAGCAAGTAAAAATTGATGGAGAATCATTCCTGAAAATTCCGAATTGCGATAAACTACGTCCATTTTTTATGAGCTTGGTAAGCGACTCCAACCATTGGATGTTTATTTCAAGCAATGGAGGATTAACCGCTGGAAGAAGAAATGCACAATACGCATTATTTCCTTACTACACAGACGATAAAATTACAGAATCTGCAGACGTAACCGGAAGCAAAACAATATGCAAAGTCAGTAAGCATGGAAAAACCTTCACTTGGGAACCTTTCTCTTTTCGCTTTGCTGAAAACTTTGAAATAACAAGAAATTTATACAAAAACCCCTACGGCGATAAACTTATTTTTGAAGAAATTAACCACACCCTAGGCTTAACTTTCAAGTACCAATGGGCTTCTAGCGATAAATTTGGTTTTGTTAGAAAGGCAGAATTTATTAACCATGCATCAGAAAAAGTGACGCTAAGTTTTATAGATGGTTTACAAAATATACTTCCTGCAAGTGTCGTAAGCGATTTACAACAAGCAAGTAGCAACTTAGTAGATGCTTACAAAAGAAATGAGTTGGAAACAAGCACAGGAATGGGAATTTATGCACTTAGCGCCATCCCTGTAGACAAAGCCGAACCAAGCGAGGCTTTAAAAGCTAATGTAGCTTGGTCTAAGGGAATTACTTCCCCTAGCTATCTTGTTTCTTCCTTGCAGGTCGAAAATTTTAGAAACGGTCAACCCATTCAAACCGAAACCGATGTAAAAGCTGAAAAAGGAGCGTATTTTATTCACTCAGAAGTAAGTATCGACCCTAAGGCTAACCAACAGTGGTATATCGTGGCAGATGTAAACTACAACCAATCTGCTGTTGTTGCGCTTCAACAAAAACTTTTAAGCAATAACAATTTGCTTACCGAAGTAGAAGCAGACATCGCTTTAGGAACTAAAAAACTTATTCAATTAGTAGCTTCAGCTGACGGTTTGCAACGTTCCGACGATCGCTTAAGAGATATTCGTCATTTTTCAAATAGCATGTTCAACATCATGCGAGGGGGAATTTTCGATAACAATTATAACATTGAAAAGGCAGATTTTCACTCTTATTTGAAGCACGCAAATAAGCAACTTGCTTCTACTTATGCAG
>SKIG01000127.1 GCA_007116535.1 Psychroflexus sp. | reverse complement strand
TTTTGAAATTAATTTCTGATATATAAATTCACTTCTTCGGGTTTATTATACTCTCTTTTGAAAAGTTTCATGTCTTTAATCATTTGCGCTGTTTTCTCAGGCAACATTTTTTCCCAACCATCTTCATCATTAGCTATCATTGCGAGTACTTCTCTTGAGAAGATTTCTAAATTACTCTCGTCTATATTTTCTAAATCTGCAACTCTTCCATTCAGTTTAAAGAATTTGTACAATTCTTTCATTCGTGGGTGTACTTTTAAGTTGTCACTGGTAGTGATTTTACCTGTTTTTGGATCTTTGTAAGGATATAAATAAACTCTTAAGTCTTTGTAAAATAATTTACCAAAAGCTTCCAAAATCCCACCACTTAAGTGACGGTAATACTTTTCATCAAAAATATCTACTAGGTTGTTAACACCCATAGCTAAACCAATTCGCTCTTTCGTATATTCAGAGAAATATTCGACTAGTTTGTAATATTCTTGAAAATTAGAAATCATCACGGTATGGCCAAGCGAACATAGCAATTTTGCTCTATCCATAAAGTCCTCTTCATCTATTTCGCCATCTGAACGAAGATTAGATAAAGTAATTTCAAAAATCACCTCAATTCTATCTTTGTCAACTTTACTTTCCTTCTCAAATAAAGCTAACGACTTGTCATACATGTCTTCATTAACTTTAGTGACAGGGCGAAAACTACCTCTTAGAGCTAAAATATTTTTCTTATAAAGAACTTTTGCAGGTAAAACATTGTTTGCATTTGCGTCAAACATAACCGCATTAGTAGCTCCATTTTTTACTAATTGAAGACTCATCAATCGGTTATCTACATTTTTGAAAGCGGGTCCCGAAAAATTAATAGTATCTATTTCTAGTCTATCCTTATCAATGTGATCATACAAATCAACTAAAATTTGTCTTGCATTGTTATGTGCATAAAAAGCAGCATAAATCAAGTTAGTGCCTAAAACACCGAGTGTATTTTGTTGCAATCTAGCGTCGCTTTCTTTGAAACGTATATGAAGAACAATTTTGTTGTATTCTTCATTTGGTCTTAGTTGATACTTAATTCCAACCCATCCGTGTCCTTTATATCTTTTGGCAAAGTCAATGGTAGTCACAGTATTTGCATAAGTAAAAAACAATTTATTAGGGTGTTTTTCTCTCACGATTCTATTTTCAATCAATCGCGTTTCGTGATCTAGCATTTTTTGTAAACGAGACTCTGTAACATACCTACGGTCATCTTCAATTCCATAAATAGCATCAGAAAAGTCTTTATCATACGCACTCATAGCTTTTGCTATGGTTCCAGAAGAGCCACCTGCTCTAAAAAAATTTCTCACCGTTTCTTGGCCTGCGCCAATTTCAGCGAAAGTTCCATAAATGTTTTGATTAAGGTTGATTCTTAATGCTTTGTTTTTGATAGATGGTACGGCTTCAAAGTCTTTATCGCCTAGAATTTTTATAGACATAACCCAATTTTTAGGTGTTAGTAATAATTAACAAATGTATGTTTACAAAGATACTGATTCCTAAAGGCATTTGAAATATAAATTCCTACTTTTGTGTTAAATATCATATTTTGAAGATTACTTTTTTAGGCACAGGTACATCACAAGGAATTCCTATCATTGGAAGCGACCATCCTGTTTGTTTAAGTGAAAATCCTAAAGATAAAAGACTCCGCGTTTCGGCTTTACTAGAATGGGGCGACTTTGTGTACGTAATTGATTGTGGCCCTGATTTTAGGCAACAAATGATTCGTGCAAATGTCAAAAAAATCGATGGGATTCTCCTCACACACGAACACAACGACCATGTTATTGGACTTGATGATGTTCGTCCGTTTTACTTTCGCCAAGGAAATATTTCTATTTTTTGCCATCAGCGGGTTTTAAATGAATTAAAAAAACGATTCGAATATGTTTTTCAAATTGAAAATAAGTATCCCGGAGCACCTACTTTAGACGTACATGTGCTTAATGGTGAAAATTTTACTGTTGGAAACAAACAGGTAACGCCTATAAATGTTTATCATCCCAAGTTACAAGTCTTTGCTTATAGGTTTGGATATTTTGCCTATGTTACAGATGCAAAAATCATCCCAAAAGAAGAATTGGATAAGTTGAAGGGAGTAAAGGTTTTGGTGCTAAATGCCCTGCGAAAGGAAGAACATATCTCACATCTAAGCCTTCAACAAGCACTTGATGTTGTTGATTATTTAAAAGTTGAAAGAGCTTATTTTACACACATAAGTCATCATATGGGTTTTCATGATGAAGTTCAAAAAGAATTACCCCCCAACGTATTTTTAGCCTACGATGGCTTACAAATTGAAGTCGATTAGAATTTACAAGACTTCGGCATAATATTAAAAGAAATGAAAAATAATTTTTATCTATACGGATTTGTTTTTGCCTCGCTTTTTGCGATGCTAGTGTATTTCAATTCATCTAAAGGATTGGAAACTCAGGAAAGACAAATTCAAAAATTGGAAAAGCAAGTAACTGAGCTCAAAGCTGAGCTTGCCAAATGCGCTGAAAACAAACAATCTTAGTTTTCTCCTTGTTCCATTAGGTTTTCGTGAGGAAGTCTAATGTAGCTTGGGAGTACAGATTTGGAGGGTTCTTTTTCTGGAATATCATTTTGTTTTGGTCGCAATGCTTCTTTTTTCAACATTTTACGCAACAAGTCGTTGAATGAGTTGAAATCTATACTATACGACAAGCCAATTCCTTGAGTGTATGCAAGCTCTTCTCCAATAAACTGAATATCGCTCTCTCTATTAAATGCGTTAGCTCGTAGGCTCCCTGAATCATTCAATAATAAATTTACTTCCACGTCACCAAAAATCACACTTTCTGTAGTACCGCCAACAGGAACTCCAAATCTTCCATTAATTAGGATTCGGTCACTTATTTGTGTTTGAAAACTCATCCCAACTCGGTCTCCTGTTTGGTTTTGATCGGGTACACGTTGGGCTTGCGTGTAGTCTAATCCAACTTTGAATTTTCCTTCTTCATCAGAAAAAAGTCTGTCCATAATACTCGAAGCTCCTTCAACCAAGTTTCCTGCAATCGCTCCTTGACCTCCGATACCGTCCATATTGTAGAAAGTACCTTGCGTGACTAAAGAAAGCGCTTGAATTTCTGTGTTTTCCTTCCCTTGAATCCTGTATTCCAATTCTGATTTGATAATCGAACTTAAATTAGGGTAATTCAATTCAAAATTAATATTAGGCTGAATCAGTTCACCGCTTAGATTAATGAAAACTTCTACAGGAACATCTCTGTTTATTAAAGGGTTTTCAAGTATAAACGCCGGATTTGCCATGGTTCGGTATTTTGCCTGAACATTCATATTTGCTTGTAATGGGTCTCCATTCCAAGTTAGCGTACCACCCGGCACAACGCTGAATTTTTTATTAACAATCCCTGCGTAACGGAAGTCGTAAATTCCTTCTGCCGCCTCAAAGTCACCAAACATAGTGAATTTTCCATTGGTATTGATTTCAATCAGCAAGTTTCCAGTTCCTCTCCCTCGAAGCGTGCTTCCACTAGCCTTATCAACCACAATTTCTACCTCAGCATCTTCCGTAATATCTAAGTCAAAATTCATGCTGATTCCTTTTACTTCTCTTAATTGAATACTTCTCCCTTCTTCTTTTGCTTGTTTGTCGGCTTCAGTCAGAAAGTAAATAAATGATGCATCCGTTAAAAATTCAGTGTCGTCTAAGGGAATACTGAATACGGTATTTTTTAAGGTACGTGCATTCACATTAATTTCAAGATTATCTACAGGACCAAAAATCTCGGCATTCCCTGCGATAAAAGCGGTGCCATAATAAAGTGAGCCTTCTTTGTAAGGAGTGTCAAGAACCAATAAATTATCTCCACCCACGTTGAGGTCGAGTTCCCAATTGTCGAAGTTTCTATGCGCAATCAATCCATCTAATCTTCCTTTTGTTCGGTGCTTGGTATCTTCTAGCGAAACATTGGTAAAAACAAATGCAGTCGGTAGCACGTTGATAGTAGTTTTTTCAGTGAAATTAACATCCACATTTAAGTAAGGAACATTTATTCCTCCATCGGCTAGAAGCAAGCTACCCTCAAATTGAGGCTCGTTTAGTCTTCCTGAAAAATCTACTTTCCCTTCTAAAAATCCCCTAAAATTATCAATAATGTCTACTCCCAAAGGACTTAATGGGCTGACATCAAAATCCTTAGCAACTAAAGAGCCTTCGATATTTTGTCGGTTGTTGTTTTCATAAATTTGACCTGAACTTTCTAAGATGTGTTTCCCATCTTTTATAAGTGAAGCAATGAAATTAAAACGTGTAAAACGTTCGTCACCATCGGCAAACAAGCTAAAGTCACCATAACTGAAGTTGTTTGCGGTAAAATCATAAATTTGTGCATCTAGGTTTGGAGAATAGAGTCCCTTTTCTTGAAGCAAACTAAGCTTTCCGTCTACAATACCGTTGAGCTCAAGACTATCAATAATGGGGGTAATTTTGGCAAGTTCAATCTTGTTAAGATCAAGCTGAATATTTTTATAAGTAGAGTCTCTTACGATACCGTTTAATTTAAAGTAGGCGTCTTCATGTACTACACTGATGCTGTCAAATTCAAAATTTCGGAATCCTTCTTGAATAATTAGTCTATTTTGAGTTGAATTTTCTTTACCTAATTTCCAATCATATTCTTTAAAAGTAATGGTTGAAGGTAAAAAACCAAAAATCAACTCTTTTTTTTCAGTAGAAGTTTGGTAGAATTTCAAATCAAAATCATCTGTATTTGTTGGACCTCCTTTAATATTTGCCCGCACAAAGAGTGTATCGTTTTGTGTTTGATTGATAAAACTAAACTGCGATGTTTTGTAAAATGGAGTAACAATACTGTCAATTTTCACAGAAGTGTTGATCAACGGATCCTTATTATCTATTAGTAAATCAATATTGTTGAATGAATTTTCGTAGACTTTTATTTGTGGCGATTCAAAGCCTAAGCGAAAGTAATTTTGATTGTTCACAATACTTCCTTCTACAAAGGTATTTGGAGCAAAATAGATTTGTGGGAAAATAGCTTCAATTATCTTGTTATAAATCGAAAATTTAAAGTCGACATAGGCAAAGTTTTTATTTTCTTTAGGCTCTTCTCGGTAGTATAAATTTTCAACTGCTCCAAGCACAATTTCAGGAAGTTCAGTGGGTTTGAAAATTCCTTTTAAATAGCCATCTACTACATCAGTTGAACTAATTTCTAGGTCTCTAATTTCATCAGTTATAGATGAAGTTAACTCCAAATCGGTAAATACGAAACTGTCTATTTGATTTGTGTAGACAAAATTTTGTAAATCGAGTTTGCCTACAAATTCATCAATTTCATTCCCTTTCAATTGAAGTGTGATGTCTCCTTTAATTTCTGAAATACTATCTTTAGTATACCAGTTGATTTTATTCAATTCTACCTGATCAATATGTGCATAAAAATTGAAGTTATTCTCTTCTTCAGATAAATCTAACAAACCATTGAAATCTACTTGAAAATTTTTGTCCTTGCTGATAAAGTTTCCTTCAAAAATAGGATGCTTTAGGTTTCCATTGATGTCTATATTTTGAAAAGTGTACTTATTGTAGTGAATTTTTTTGATGTTTCCTTTAACCTTATTGTCCAAGCTTTCTCGAGTAAAACCTTTCCCGTTTACTTCTAGAGAAAAACTTGTATTACCTAGAATTTTGTTGTTAGCAAGTTGGTCTACTGCAATATTGTCAAACACTAAAACACCGTCATAAGTAACCTTTTCTTGTTGGTCTAAGTCGTTGAAAGTTAATTGTAATTTAGCTTTGCCTACTTCTGTTGAAGCATTGGTGTTGGTGTACAAATTAGGTCCTTCAATGCGAATAAATCCGTTGAGGTTGAATAGACCGAACTTTGCTAAGTCATTAGGGAGATTATCACCTAAAACACGAGGTAGTAAATTAGACAAATCTTCTCTATCGGTAGTAAGCTGACTGAAATTTCCTTCCAAAACAAAATCTCTTTCTCGGTTTAATAAGTATTGAAAAGTAAGTTCTTGAGATCTAATTTGACTTCTTCTTAATCCTGAAAGAAATAAATCTTTAGCAGTAAAATCATTCAATACTCCCTCAAGAATTCCATTGAATTTTAATTGTTCATTGTATCCGAATTCGCTGTAAAATTTACCTAAATCTGTTGTTGAAATATCTGCATAGCTAAAGTTAGCATCAAATGTAACACAGTTATTAAAGTCTTTGAAATCTTCAATTTCATAACTTAAAGTAATGTCTGCCAAAAGAGTTGAAACATCTGTAGTAAGTGAAGTGTTAAGGAATTTCATTTGGTTCCTAGAGTAACTGAACTCAGTAGCTAATTTTTCAACATTAAATCCTCTCCCTGTGAGTCCTTTCAATCGTCGAATGTCGGCTTCAACAAGACTTCCAATGATGCTGAAGTCCCATGCATCAATATACAAATCATTCATTTTGAATTGCTCTTCAATTTCTTCGTTTTCATCTTTATAAAGGAAATTTCCTTGACTAATGATGATGTGCTGAACAAACATTTCAAACTTTTTCGATGAAGTTGAAGCCTCTTTTTCGTCCTCTAAATTGTTTAGGAAAAGATCAAAGTTGTCGGTTTCTTCATCTTTGTATTTTACTATGTTGAAGACTACTTCATCTAGGCTAATATCATCGATTGCTATTTCAGATTTCATTAAATTCAAAATAGAGTTTGCCGAAGAAGTTAATTTTCCTACGAAAATCATGGTATCTTGCTGATGATCTTCAATATAAACATTTCTCAATTGAATATCTCCGTTGTAGCCAATTCTAATTTTTGATACGCTTATATTGACATCGTAGGAATTATTTATTTTTTCAGTAAAGTGTTGAGCTATTTTGGTTTGTACTTTCGGGATGCTAACTACAACAAGCAACAAAGCAATCAGAAGCAGTAAAGCCACTATACTTCTGATCGCTATGTTGAATATTCTTTTAATGGTATTAGATTTTGCACAAAATTATACAATTTAACTCGGACTTTGCACTAAAACTTAGTAATAGATTTTTTATACAAAATGCGTGTTTAAAGAGGCTTATTCGTTACTTTTGATTACAAGATATACTGGTTGTTTTGGCAAAATCTATCAACTCTTAATTGTCCTTTTTCAGTGTTAATTTTTTCTCTATCTCTACAATCCAAAAAATTATAAAACCTACTAAAAATGGTGGAATCCAGTACCATAAACTGATTGCTTCTGTCTCAAAGAAATTATTCATAAATGGTAGATAGACAAAACCAATTTGTAAAATGGTTAATAAACTAATCGCATAAAAAACATATGGGTTGCTAAAGAATCCTTTACCAATGACAGATGAGGCAAGTTTTCTACAATTAAGTAAGTAAAAAATTTGTCCGCATACCAAAGTATTTACAGCCATTGTTCTTGCACCTTCTTCGCTCATGCCGCTATCTTTCATGTATAAAAACATAGCTAAACTAGCTGCGCCAATCAACACAGAAACATAGATAATTCTCCATAAGAAATCTTTACCCAAGATAGATTCGGTAGATTTTCGTGGGTTTCTTTTCATCACAGCGTCTTCCATCGGCTCGAATGATATAGCTAAGGCCAAAGTTACTGCAGTCACCATATTTACCCATAAAATTTGAGCTGGTGTAATTGGCATGGTCATTCCAAAAAGAATAGCCGCCATTATTACTAAAGATTCTGCTCCATTGGTTGGTAGAATAAAATAAAGTGCCTTTCGGATGTTGTCATAGACCGTACGACCTTCTTCAATAGCATGAACAATACTAGAGAAATTATCATCTGCAAGTACCATTTCAGAAGCATCTTTGGTAACTTCTGTACCTTTGATTCCCATTGCAATACCGATGTTTGCTTTTTTTAGTGCGGGTGCATCGTTTACCCCATCACCTGTCATAGCGCACAACTTTCCGTGTGATTGTATAGCGTTGACAAGTCGAAGTTTATGTTCAGGGGTTGTACGTGCATATACATCATACTCTAAAACAATTTCAGCTAACTCCTCATCAGACATTTTTTCAATGTCATTTCCTTCAGCGACTTTGCTACCGTCGCTTATGCCAATTTGTTTGGCTATTGCTTTGGCGGTTTCAGCATGGTCTCCTGTAATCATTTTTACAGTTACTCCCGCTTCCTTACATTCTTGAACAGCCTTAATAACTTCAGGGCGTGGTGGGTCAATTATACCGACTAAGGCTAAAAAGCTAAATTCCTCTCCAAGTCCTTCAATGCTTATGGAATCCATTGAACCATCAACTTTTTGGTAGGCGGTTGCTAATACACGTTCTCCTTTTTGAGCAACTTGTTTCATTTGCTCATCCCAAAAATCGGGAGCTATAGCAGTTTTACTCTTCCACACTGATTGATGGTTGCAACGCTCCATTACTTTTTCGGGTGCGCCCGTCAAAAAGATATACTTTTGACCATCTACCTCAGAAAGACTAGCGGTAAATTTGTGCTCAGATTCAAACGGAATCTTATCTATTTGCTTAGGTTTAAATTCCTTTTTTCCTCCCTTTAAGCTGAGGCTCAATAAAGCTGCTTCGGTAGGACTTCCAGTAATTGTCCAATCGCCGTCTTCTTTATGAATGCTAGCTTCGTTACAAGCCTTGATGCTTTTTAGCGCCCAATTAAGTGTTTCTTCTTTCTCTGTTTCAACCGCTTTCTCTTCAAAGAGAATATTTCCTATAGGCTCGTATCCTGAACCTTCAATTTCATATGTTTTCTTACTTGTAACAAGACTTTTTGCGGTCATTTCGTTTCTTGTAAGTGTTCCAGTTTTGTCGGAACAAATGATGTTAACAGCGCCTAAGGTTTCAACCGAAGGAAGTTTTCGAATAATTGCATTTCTGTTTGCCATTTGACGTACTCCAAGTGCCAAAGTAATGGTCATAATTGCAGGTAATCCTTCAGGAATTGCAGCAACAATCAATCCAATACTAGCTAAAAATAACTCGCTAATAGAGTAATCTCTGAAGAAATATCCAAAGGCAAAAAATAAACCTGTTACCCCCAAAATGACGATAGACAATACTTTACCAAAACTTTCTATTTGTTGGAGCAGGGGAGTAGTGATTTCTTCTACTTCCGTCATCATTTGGTTGATTTTGCCTAATTCTGTAGCTTTTCCAGTGGCAACAACAACTCCAATAGCACTTCCCATAACCACAGTAGTTCCTGCGTACACCATACATTTGCGCTCAGCGAGAATTACATCTTCATCAACAGGCTCTGTGTTTTTCTTTACCGCGGTAGATTCTCCTGTAAGAGGAGATTCTTCAACTTGAAAATCTTTAGCTTGAACAATACGAATATCGGCAGGTACTTTATCTCCCGATTTTAAATGTACAATGTCACCGGGTACTAATTCAACAGCTTCAATATCAAACTTATCCTTATTCCTTGTGACAATCGCATGAAGAGTGAGCATGTTTTTTATGCTTTCAAGCGCTTCTTCAGCCTTACCTTCTTGAACAAAGCCGATGATAGCGTTCACTACAACAACGGCTAAAATTACCCAGGTATCAATCCAATGGTCCATTAATGCAGTAATTACTCCTGCAATAATTAAAATGTAAATAAGAATATTGTGAAATTGCAACAAAAAACGCTTCCAGGCGGGAGTTTTTTTACCTTTTGGCATTTCGTTTTTTCCTACTTTTTCTTGTCGCTTCTTTACTTCTTCTGTAGTTAACCCCTTTTCAATAGAAACATCAAGATTTTTGAGAGTTTCTTCTTTAGATAGGTAGTAGAAAGGCTTGTTTGTGTTCATAATCAAATTTTTAGCAAATCAATAAATGATTTTAATTTTGAAAGCTAAATTTAATGAAATACTAAACTATTTTTATTAATAATTTTTTAAAAATGAAAATATTAACCTTTTGATTTTTCATTATTTATTGACTAACTAATTCTTTAACAAGTTGTGCATTCACTTCATGTATCCCTTCAAAAGAATGGATACTTATTTTTGAACCAAAAAGCTCGTTTGCCTTTTTTAATTGATTAGCCAATTTTTCTGAGGTCAAGTATTCATCCTTAGTTCCGTACACCAAATCAACTTGAA
>SKIG01000059.1 GCA_007116535.1 Psychroflexus sp. | reverse complement strand
GCGTGTTTTTTGATGGTCATTTCAACCCCTGATTTCAAGGTCATTTGGTTGACAGAACATCCCACGCAAGCACCCATTAATTGCACTTTTACGGTATCATCGTTTTCTATAGCAATTAGTGCAATATCTCCGCCATCACTATTAAGAAACGGGCGGATTTCATCTAGGGCATTTTCAACAGCTAACTTTAATTCCTCTTGGTTCATTATACTTGTTTTTTAACGGCACTACAACCTGCCATAGTAGTAATTTTTATTGCTTCAGTAGGAGGGAGGCTTTCATTTCTGCGAACAACTTCTTCTACCGATTTCCGTGTAATTTCCAATAAGGCTTCGCTAATTGGTGTGTCTTCTTGTAATGCAGCAGGTCTTCCAATATCTCCAGCTTCCCGTATGCTTTGCACCAAAGGAATTTCACCTAAAAAGGGTACATCAATCATTTCAGCTAAATTTTTAGCCCCCTCTTTTCCAAAAATATAATACTTATTTTCAGGAAGTTCTGCAGGAGTAAAGTAAGCCATATTTTCAATAATTCCTAAGACAGGTACGCTGATGTTTTCTTGTTGAAACATAGCAACAGCTTTCTTAGCATCAATCAGTGCTACATTTTGTGGTGTACTAACTACCACAGCGCCTGTAATTGGCATTGCCTGCATGATTGATAAATGAATATCACCTGTACCAGGAGGAAGGTCAATCAACAAAAAGTCCAATTCTCCCCAATCAGCGTCAAAAATCATTTGGTTCAATGCTTTTGCAGCCATAGGCCCTCGCCAGATAACCGCTTGGTCAGGTTTGGTGAAAAATCCAATAGACAACATTTTGACGCCATAGTTTTCAATAGGCTTCATTTTTGACTTACCATCGACCGTTACCGAAAGAGGTCGTTCGTTCAAAACATCAAACATGGTAGGCCCCGAAGGTCCGTAAATATCGGCATCTAATAAACCAACTTTAAATCCTAATTTAGCTAAAGTAACGGCTAAGTTAGTAGTAACTGTAGATTTACCTACTCCACCTTTTCCTGAAGCAACAGCAATAATATTTTGAATACCCGGGATTGGTTTACCTTTAATTTGATTAGGGTTTTGCTTTGGTGCAGGACTTTCAATTTTGATATTCACTTTTACTTCTGCATCAGCACTTACTTTTTCTTGAATAGTTTTGATGATATCTGATTCAGCACGTTTTTTGATATGCAATGCACCCGTTGAAAGAACAACATCTACAACCACTTCGTTGCCAAAGGTAACTATGTTTTTGATGGCACCACTATCTACCATATTTTGACCCTCACCGGCAACACTGATGCTACTTAAAGCTTTTTTAATTTCATCTTTATGTATCTTCATTTTATTTTGTCAGTTTATGTAATTCACTTACATTTCTTGATATACTAAACTTAAATTAGATTAAATCTAAATGCAAATATACGTCAACCCAACAAAATCAAGCAGTTCATTTAATCGAAATTAACGATGTTTCAAAAGCTTCTCTTTATAGTAAACGTGAACGAAAGATAGAAGCATGCTTTAGAAATATGCCAAATAAAATATTTTCATTATAAAGTTAATAAAATAATAATATGATTGAAATATGATATTATTATTGAAAAATATAAAAATATATTAAAAATAAATGATAATATATTAATGTAAAGTGCCTTTGTAAAAAATATAAAGCTTATGACTACTATGGAAATTTTCAAGGTATTACTTCAATTCGCAATTGGATTGGGAGTGTTGAATGTTTGGTTGTTAAGATTCAATAAAGCATCCAAATATCGAGGTGTTGGCGCCTCTTCGATGGGAGAAGAGTTCACGCTTTATGGTTTTCCAAAACCAATTATGATTTTAGTCGGCGCACTGAAGCTATTGTTTGGAGCGGGGCTTATTCTAGGAGTCTTTTACGCAGAGTTAATTCGACCTTCCGCAATAGGGATGGCAATTCTAATGCTCGGCACTGTTTTAGTCCATCTAAAAGCAGCGCATGACGACCCAACCCGCCTTTTCCCTGCAGCACTTATGTTAGCATTTAGTCTGTTGATCTTGTTTTTATAAATTTTTAGCTCCGAAATTCCGCACTTGTTGCGGAATTTTTTTTGTAGCAAGAAAAGTCACATTTATTACAAGCCTTAGTACCCGCTTTCTGTTATAGCTTGTTGGATGTTGGTGTTTTTGTCATGGCTTTTCGTAGCTTCCTCTGGTCGCTCCACCTCGCCAACAAAAAATCACCAACCTCTGCACAAGGCTGCCACTTCAATCGGGGCTATAAAGCAACAGTAATCTAATCAAGCTTGCCTGTTTTTTAACTGTTGTTCGACATGATATTTCGGGAACGGTTTGTCAACTCGAACTACAAAGAGAGGTTGCATTCGAGTAAGACTTCATCATCTTTCTTTGAAAAGCACAACGGGAAAAGCCTAATGGGATGTCTCTTTCCAATAGCTATCGGGATCGATATGACAAGCCCCACTCTGATTGTTATTCCGATACCGATGGCTATAGGTATAGGAATCTAATAAGAATCTGCCTGAATTACATCAGTAAGGTAGGTAATAACGTAACGCTAAGCTAAAGTCGATATACAATTTCAATTAATTATTGTATTATCCTCTTTCTTGACACAATTCTACTAAAACTCCGTGATTAGATTTTGGGTGTAGAAAGGCGATTAACTT
>SKIG01000154.1 GCA_007116535.1 Psychroflexus sp. | reverse complement strand
TCTTTTCGGAGATTGCCACACAAAAAATCAAAGCTTTCGTCAGCATAATTTGTAATAATTTTTTCAGCTAGCTCTTTTCCGTAATTGGCAATTTCTTGGATTGTATAAAATGGGCGTAGTTGTTGACTTGTTTTTTCTCCCACTACAAAAATTCGCTCAACTCTAGGTTGATGTTTTTTCAGTTGTTTTGCAACGAAGGGACTTGTTACGATTAGATTTTTTGACTTAAAAGAAGAAAAAAAGTCTTTAGAAACGACCAATTCTTTTTGGATAGCAGCATATTCCACATAGCCCCATGCTTGGTTAAGTAGCAGATTTTGTTGTGCTTTGCTCAATAGCTTGGTAACTAAAACACGTGGCATTAGGCAAGTTGTTCTTTGATTTGTCTCATCAAATTTGCTGCGCCATTAGCGAGTAATTCCTCAGCTGCAAGTTTTCCTTCATTTCCTTTAAGTGGATAAGAAAATTCTTTTTCAATAGAAAACTTTTCTGTTCCATCCAAGCTAAAAAGTGCTCCTTCAAAGTATATTTTGTCCTCCTGAATTTTCGCTAAAGCGCCAATGGGAGCAGTGCATCCACCTTCAAGCTGACGTAAGAAATCTCGTTCTATTTGGACACAATCATCGGTGGCTTGGTGGTGTAAATTTGACAATGCTTCTTGACAGAAAGTATTGTTTTCAGTAGTAACAACAAGCATTGCGCCTTGAGCGGGAGCAGGAATCATCCAATCTAACTCAATATGTGTTTTTGGTTTTAGATTGATTCGCTCTAATCCTGCAGCTGCAAAAATAGCTCCGTTCCATTTGCTATCTGCTAATTTCTGAAGTCGTGTATTTACATTACCACGTAAGTTTTTAACTTGATGCGTGGGGTATTTGTGTAACCACTGAGCTTTTCTTCGTAGGCTTCCAGTGGCAATAGTACCTTCCTTATGACTTAAGAATTCAGTTCCTTTATGCAATAAAATATCAATCGAATTTGCTCTGGGTAAAACAGCTGCTTTTACTACCGTTTTTGGTAATTGTGTCGGAACATCCTTCATGGAGTGAACGGCAACATCTATCTCACCTTTAATGAGTGCGATATCTAGGGTTTTGGTAAAAATTCCCGTAATCCCCATTTCATACAAGGGTTGGTCTAGGTTGAGGTCGCCCGTAGATTTCACAGGGAATAATTCGACTTCGTAACCGTGGGATTTCAGTAATTCGGCCACTGTGTTGGCTTGCCACATAGCAAGCTCACTGTCTCTTGTGCCAATTTTAATGTGTGTATTGGAAGACATAGATTTAGTCTAGGGGTATTTTATCTAAATCGAATACTTTGTTTAAAAGTTCGATGCTAGCTACTGTAGATCCGTTTGCTTGACGAAGGTGAGAGGCAAAACTTCTTGTAATCTTGTGCACAATACGTTGACTAATTACTTCCGCTTGCTCATGCATAAATCCGTCCATTTTCTTACCTTGGTAGTCTATTTCTTCCCTGCCAAGTTGTTCGAATTTTAATTTTAATGCTTTGATGGTAGGAGCAAACTTACGGGTATCTAACCATTCGTAGAATTCTGCTTTTATTTCTTCAATAATAGCTTCCGCTTGAGGGATGAATTGTTTCCTTCGCTCTAATGTGTCATCTGTAATTTTCGACAAATGATCCATATGCATCAAGCTTACATTAGGGAGTTCAGTCACATTTTCATCTACATTTTTCGGAATAGATAAATCCAAAATAAGTAGGTCTTTATTGGTGTGAATTAACTCTTTAGTAATAGTAGGATGCTGCGCACCTGTGGCAACAATTAGGATGTCACTTTGATGAATTTCTGTAGTCAATTCAGAAAAATCCTTTACCGTAAGGTTGAATTTTCCTGCAATTTCTTCAGCTTTATCTTTGGTTCTGTTGATAAGCGTAATATGCTTATTGTGTGTGTGCTTTACAAGGTTTTCACAAGTGTTTCTGCCAATTTTTCCTGTTCCAAATAGAAGAATATTTTTTGAAGCCGAAAAGTCTACAGTATTCAAAATGTACTGAACAGAAGCAAAAGAAACAGATGTCGCACCGGAAGAAAGTTGCGTTTCATTTTTGATACGTCGACTTGCTTGAATACTTGCGTTGAAAAGTCTTTCTAAGAAAGCATTAGAAATCCCTCGCTTTTTAGAAAGTAAAAACGAAGATTTCATCTGACTGATAATCTCAAAATCACCAAGAATTTGGCTATCTAGCCCACCCGCTACACGGAACATATGAGAAATTGCTTTTTCTGCTGAGTAAACATAGCCAACTTCATCAAAAGTAATTTTACTTCCGTTGGAATGCTTACAAAGTAGGTCTATTAAAGTTGAAGCATCATCAGCAAAACCGTATAATTCGGTCCTGTTACAGGTGGATGTTGCAACCAATCCTTCCAAGCCTATCTCGATAGCCTCTTCCAACAAGGCGTTTTTCTGTGCCAAGCTTAAACTGAATTTCCCTCGCACCAAAGCATCTGCTTTTTCGTAGCTAAGTCCTATGACAAAGAAATTCTTGTATGTCGATAAAAAGTATTCTTGCATTCCTGCGTTAATTGTGCGCACAAAAATAGAAGATAGGTACTTTAAAAAATAACGCTAAAAGTTCTTTTTATATTGAATTATGTGTTTTCTAACAAAAACTGATAAAAATCACCGAAATCACTTACATTTGTAGTCTAAGTAGGGCTTAAGCAAACT
>SKIG01000250.1 GCA_007116535.1 Psychroflexus sp. | reverse complement strand
GTTGGTGCAAACTTCTTATGAGTGCGGCAAGGGCTAAAAATCGATTGGTATAGGCCAACAACAAAAGTGAAATCGCAGGAAATAAAAGTGCAGGCGTTGTTAAGGAGATTTCCATTTTTTTTGTTGTAAAGATAGGGAATTATCAAATTAGCGACTTTACACTAACTACCTAAACCCACCTAAATCTCTTGAAAAATAATAAGCTTCAAATTACAGCTTAGATAATCAAAAAAAGAGGCTATCCTTTTATGACAGCCTCTTCTATTTAAACTAAACTCTATTGGAATATTTATGGTATTTTAAGTGAACCCTTGCTTCTTCCCAAACACCATCTGCTCTGTAAAAATCTATATCAAGAATTACGTGTCCTACACCATCCGCCCAAGAGAAATCGACCATTTTTGCATGAAATTGCTCATATAGAAAATTGTCATAATGCGAATTACCTTCTACATTACCATTCTCAGAATCAGCAATCTTTACAGTCTCTGAATGTTCGTCTATAAAAATGTTGTAGAACGAATGTCCATCTCGAACACAATGACTTTGGTTCCCATTCATGTCATTCCCTGAGCGAGGTAGGTGAAATCCAATTATCGCGTAGTTTTGTTGAACTATTGTAAGGTAGAATGACTCAAAAATATATGACCCATTACAATAGTTGTCCCATTGAAATAAATCTATATGAGCGACCCCATCCATAGTTAAGTCTATAGCAACTTCCGTATAAGCTTCTTCTAGCACATACCTGCCCGTTACAGCATCTACAAACTCAGGATTTGAAAATTCTGTATCGTCTGAATTGCAGGAAATTAAAAAAAGACTGAAAATTAGATAAGATAATTTTTTCATAGGTACATTTATTGAACTTTTAATGGGATTAGAGAAAATGAATAGGAACCACTTGTATAACGCCTGAGTTGATAATTGTTTATGGTAAAAAACCATGTATTTATTTGATTAAGGTCGATGATGACATTATCGCCAAAAAA
This sequence comes from Psychroflexus sp., assembly GCA_007116535.1. Lineage (GTDB taxonomy): Bacteria > Bacteroidota > Bacteroidia > Flavobacteriales > Flavobacteriaceae > Psychroflexus. The sequence continues at coordinate 1,719 of SKIG01000250.1, read as the reverse complement.
TACATCAGCATCACCTAAATCATTAGATTCTTCCTTAAAAACAACTTGTTTAGTTTGCGTATTTGTTGTTTCATTAGATGCTCCAAACTGCCAACCTATTTTTTTATCAGTGAACTGAAAATTGGTGTTTCTCTTGTAAGCATTTTGAGTTGTATAAGTATTATTAACATTAGCATCTACTTCAAAAACTCTAAATCTCCATTCATTTGCTATTGAATGGAGAGACCAAGGTCTAATTTCTAAGTTTAAAGGCATTGCTTTTTGTTCAACATCAACAACCCTATAAAACCACCACCCGACAAAACCATTAATACTATGAGGTTCATATATTATTGTAAATAAATCTTCAGGTCGTGCGTCAAAAAACTTTGATAATGGTGTTGTGTTTTGCTCGTAATCAGTTATTACATTGAAATCAAATTTTCCATCGGTCCAAAAGCTAGCTTGATTTGGACCATTAGAAGTACCTGCAATCCAATTTGTGTTTAATAACGGGTCTGTAAATTGTGTAGTAACAGATGAAGGTTGAGAGATTTTACTTAGTGCATCCATTCCTGTAGATCCTTCAATTCTAAAATTTGAAAAGTGCTCAGAATAATCATTAATATATGGTCCTTCATCTACTTGAGGTTGCAAACCATAATAAATGTAATCTCTGTGCCATCCTAAGTTTTGATATTGACCGTACAGCTCCCAAGCATCTACCAAAAATTTGGGAGCGTTGCTAATTGTTTTATTTCTCCTTTTATTTCTTCGAGACACATATTCTCCCGTAATATTATTAAAATAACTATCAATAAATTTAAACTTGAACCCATTGCTAGATGAATATTCTCTTGTGTCATTTAATGAATAACCTGAGTTATCGGGAGTTGTAATTCTTTCATTTTCTTTGATTACAACAATAGGAAATCCAGGTACCATATCATGATCTAACAAAAAGCTATCTGAATTACTACTAATAATTGGTGTTTTGTCATACTCAACTAATCGTATTGCAACTAAAGGTATTTCAGATTCTGTTTCCCATAAATTTGCAGAAAATGAATCATTAGGTAATTCTGGAACAAAAATTGTCAAAGAAGGTATGGAATATTCTATTTGATCGAGCTCCTCCTCAGAGTCAAAATAATTCAATAGCAAACCTCTAAATGTATAATCACCTACTCGTTCTGACTTGACATAATTGTAAAGGATGTCAAAATCTCCATTAAACTCTTTTAAAGCTTCCCTTTTTATGAAATCTCTTAATTCAACATAATCAGTCATAGCCGCATGAAGTGCTAAAGCGAACTTCTTCTTTAATTCATAACTATCTTGAATATCCATTCTATTTTTGATGATTAAATTTTCTAAATTACTTGTTTCCTGAAAATCGGGTTCTGCACATGAAACAATAAGAATTGACAATGTAAATAAAATTAATTTTTTCATTTGTAATAAATTTAAAGATATAGTTTATTGTTCAGTTTTACAACATAAACAGGTTGCTTTCGCTTATACAATTTATATTCATGTATAAATTACGTGATCATCTACAGGAAAAAACTTATCTTTGTAATTGTGATTAGAGATGTGTTTTTCATCATCTTTACTGTGAGTGCTTCTACCTTGTAGGAGCATTTGCTGTAAAATAAGGAAATATTTACTGTTATTTTACAAGCATATCCGCTGTTTATGCGGTACTCTTTTTTAAAAATAATTTTTCTGTTTTTTTTT
>SKIG01000115.1 GCA_007116535.1 Psychroflexus sp. | reverse complement strand
GAATTTCTACTTGCGTTAATGTTTCCAAATAAGCAACGAACTACCATTTTTTCATAAATTTCTTTATGTTCTGAGTTATTGGCTATTTGTTGAAGTGCAAATTGCTGAATGCTTAATAATGGTAAAACAATATGTTCTCGAGTGCTAATTGATAATTTGGCTAGCATTTCGTTTTCCATTAACTCCTCTTGTTTTGTCAATCGAAGAACGTAAGATTTAGCAAGTAAATATTCTCTTCTTAGTTCTTTCCAAAATTCACCGTATTTTTTGTCGTGTTGCATGTATGATGTCAATGGGAAATAAGATTTTTTCATTGACATGATACTGTTATTGATTAAGCAACGGAAAAATGCTGAATGTTCAAACAATTTTTCTACTACTTCAAAATTATCTCTATACGCATCTAAAGCAGTTCCAAGTCCATAATATCCCGGTACATTTTGTCTAACTAAACTCCAAGAACCAACAAATGGAATGGCGCGTAAGTCTTTGAGTGTGAGTTTACTGCTTTTATTTCTCTTGGTAGGACGACTACCGATATTTGTTTGGCCGTAATATTTCAGAGTAGTCATTTCCTCTAAATAGTCAATAAACAGCGGGTCTTCTTTTAGGTCTTTGTATTTTTGGTAGCTTTTTTCAGATAAATCATCCAATATTTTTTTCAAATCAACATCCCAATCCGTTGCTCTTTTTGATTGAATGCCGGACAAAATTAATTGCTCAAAATTATATGAAGATTGCTCCCAAGTACCAAAAACACTTGTTATCGTTTGTCCTTGAATAGTCAACTGAATTTTGTCATTGGCAATACTTTTACCTTGCGCAGCATAAAATTGATGTGTTTTTCCACCTCCTCTTGCAGGTGGTCCACCACGACCATCAAAGAAAACAACTTTAATATCTTTACTCTTAGAAAGCATGGTTAATCTTTCTTTAGTAAGATAAATTTCCCAGTTTGCTTTCAAGTAACCTCCGTCTTTTGTCCCGTCTGAAAAACCTAACATGATGTGTTGTTCTTTATCTCTTCTCTCAAGATGTGCTTTATACACAGGATTTTCATACAAAGTTTTCATCACATTTTGGGAATTATTCATTCCTTCCATAGTTTCAAATAAAGGAACTATATCTATGTGAATGTCCTTCGGTTCATAGCCGCAGTAACGGAAAAGAGCATACACATGCAAGACATCTAATTCACTTTCAGAATTTGAAATTATGTATCTATGGATACCTTTTTTGCCATTTTTCTCTTGAATTTTCTTGATTTGCTTAATGTTATCAATTGTATCTTTAATCAAATTATCTTCATAATTTGCAGAATTTAATTTGACAGTTTTTTGAGTTAAATAATTGATTTTTTCTAACTTAGATAAGGAATGATAGTCAGTATTAAACTCTTTTTTAAATATCTCTTCCATACATTCTAAATGAATAGAGCTATCTTGACGAATATCTAATGAAGCAAAATGAGTACCAAATAAGTGTACTCGACCAATCATATCATTCACATAATCAACATACAAGGCCTTATAGTTTTCTTCAACCAACTCTTTAACTTGCTTTAAAATAGAAAGTATTTCTTCTGAAGTTAACTCATCATTTTGTTCGAAGATTTGAGTGTATAGCTTAGCTTTTAGTCCTTGTAATAGAGGTCCTACTGCTTTAAATGTAAGTTTTCTAATCAAAAATTTCACATGATTGTAGTAACACTTCATCAAGGTAGTTCGCAATTGTTTGGCTACTTTTAAAGTAGTTTCAGTAGTAACAAACGGATTTCCATCTCTATCACCACCTGGCCAAAAACCAAGTTCAACTAAGTTTGGATTAAAATCAGGTTCTTCCCCTAATGATTTAGCAGCTTTGTGGTACAATTTACCTAATGTTTCATAATATACATGGCGCATATAGAAAATAATACTTTGCGCTTCATCAAATGGAGTAGGCTTCTCCTGATTGATAAATGGAGTAAACGCCAACTGCTGAAGTAGCGTATCTATACGAGTAATACTATCAACTTTAATTGCTTCCCTCAATTCATGCATGATAGTCTGTACGCTATTGGAATAAAATTGAGTAGGGTGTGCTGTAAAAACAATTCTTGTGCTAAAAGTTTTTAAGTGTTTCGCTAAATTTTCTCGTTCACTTTTGATGCTAAGTGCTTGTTCTAATCCTTGTTTAGAGAATTTAGTAAAAGCTGCATCTTCAACACTATCGAACAAAACAACTTGACGTTCAATGTACTGAATCATTCTGAACAATAAATCAATTTTCTCTTTTTCTGTTGTAAAGTCGGTATGACTATTGAAAAAAGTTTCAATGATTTCTGTTGGCGATTGTTGTTTTGCATAACCTTCTTTACTTAGTTTGTGAAGAAGTGGAATGAAAATTCCTGTGTAAGTTGTATTTTCATTGGGTAGGTTAGTGAAAAGACTATTGTATATAATGTATTTATTATTGACAATTTGTCGGTAGGTTTCAATTCGGTTTGGTGTACTCATGATTATATAAATTTCAGTATTCAGTCTTAAAATAAGTCAAATGTAAATTTACTGAATACAAGACGGAATAACGAATTTTTTCTGTTTTTTTCAATCTTAACTAATAAAAGTCACTTTTTAAGTTTTGATAATAGATGTAAAATTAAGTAGTAATATATCTTAACATGAATTACTGACTAAAGAATAATAACATTGTTAAAAAAAAATATACTATTCCAAAAAATCCTAAAATGAGTAGGGTGCCAACAAATAGTAAGGCAACGCCAGTTAAGCTGTAAACAAAAACAATTAGTATTTTCATAATTTATGAAAAGGGATTGAAAAAAGCATATCTCTCAATTTGTATATTTTTTTAAGTGCGAAATGATATCTTTAAGTTGGTAAACTTTTTTAATTTTCATTCTTTTTGAATTCAATTATTTTATCGTTTTTTAAAAGTCTAATTCCAATTTCCAATTAATGTATTTTCATGAGATTTTTCACACCATATTAAAAAAATGTAAAGAAGGATAATTATTGAGGACTGAATTTTCAAATTAAACTTTTACCAACTTATTTATAAGTCAAATTTAGTCTTCATCACGACGGATAAAATCTGATACTAAATAAGATAATGCTTTGGCTACTAGCGGACTATCTTTAGTTGCCGCCTCGCATATATGAACATAATGTACTTTGAATTTTTTAGCGAGTTTAATGAAATTTCTAATTTCTGAAAAAGTAAATCCAGATGGCGTAATTGCACTCGAATTGAAATTTTCTATTACATCGCAATCCAATTCAAACCCAAAAGAATTTCTAAGAAAGTCGAAACCTGATTTCATTTTCACTAACTTGTCTAACTTAGTTAGATGAAGGCTTTCTTCATAAAGTAAGTACTGAATAGATTTGTTGCTATCCATCAAGTCGAATATGTATTGTGGCGTATAATTTTTATGAAGTCCAAATATGTAGTAACGATCAAAATGTCCTTCTGCATTGACGTAAGAAAAACCGTTTCCACTATGTCTGTGTTCAAGTTTTCTTAGGTCAGAATGTGCATCTATGTTAAATACATTGATGGGTCGCTCTAAGGCTAAGGAACATCCTTTTATCATCCCATATGAATTATTGTGCCCCCCTCCAATACACACAGGAATCTTGCCTGCAACTTTTATTCTTCTTACTACTTCTGTAACAATTTTATCTATTTCTTCCACCAACCTTCCCATTTCAGAAAAGTAATCTTCATTATCTTTTGAAAGCCAAAATGCTTTTTTGTTGATGCGGTCGCAATCTAGATGACCAAGAAGAATCATATCTTCAGCATAGTTATATTTGTTTTGTTGGATGTTTAAAAAAGCACCTAAAAAATCATTCCATGTACTGCTAGACCCCGGTCTCCCCATATTTGCGCGTATTCCAATGTCCTCAGGAATGCCAAACAAAACGTATTTTGCAGGATGAGAAGTCAAGTTTTCAAAAGAATCGACAAAACTTATCCGTTCACCAAACTTTGTCTCACCTTCGCGAAAATTGATAATTTTTTTTACATCTTTGGGTTGGTATAAAATAAATTCATTCATGGGGTATTTAGGTTTTGGTTATTGTTTGTTTCCTTTTAAGTATACTGACTCAATTTGATGGTTCCCAAAAGAATAAGGAATAAATCCAATGGATGGTATCTTCTTGGTCAGTATAAAATTTGCTTTTTTACCTTGACTAATACTTCCTACTTCATTTTCCACTTGCATGGCATAAGCAGCGTTTAACGTGGCTGCGTTTATTACTTCTTCGGGAGTTAGCTTCATTTTGATGCATGCTAAAGCTACTACTAAGTTCATATTTCCGCTTGGCGTGCTACCAGGGTTATAATCACTAGCCAAAGCAAGGGGTAAATTATGGTCTATAATTTTTCTTCCTGGTGTGTAAGGAATGCTTAAAAACAGAGAGCAGGAGGGAAGTGCAACAGGTATAATTGAAGCTTGTTGAAGGAATTCAAATTCTTCTTCATTCATTACTTCCAAATGGTCTACACTCAAAATATTTTCTTCTACCGCGAGCTTGATACCCCCGATGGCATGAAATTGGTTTACGTGAATTTTAGCAGGAAGATTGTATTTTTTCCCTGCTTCAATAATTCGTTTGGTATCATCTATATCGAAGTAGCCTTTTTCACAAAAAACATCAATAAAATCTGCTAAATTTTCTTTTGCAACTTCAGGCAAAATATCCTCGATTACATGGGTAATATATCCCGATTTGTTATTTTTCCATTCATTGGGAAGAGCATGCGCAGCAAGAAAAGTTACTTTAATAGGAAGTGGATATTCAGCTTTTAGACGTTGTGCAACTCGTAGCATTTTTAATTCTGCTTCTTTACGTAAGCCATAACCTGATTTGATTTCTATTGCTCCTGTACCAAGTTGAATGACTTCTTCTAAACGTTGTTTTGCTTGAAGATACAAGTCTTCTTCAGATGTTTCTTGAAGTTTTTTTGCTGAATTTAAAATTCCACCACCAGAATTTGCAATTTCTTCGTAGGATTTCCCTTTTATTCTAGCAACAAATTCTTGTTCTCTATTTCCAGAATAAATTAAATGAGTATGCGAATCGACCCAAGTGGGTAAAATGAATCTATTGCTACAATCTGTATGGTTTTCAGTTACATCATAAGGACAAGTGGACATTTCACCAAAAGATTTGATTTTGCCATTTTCTACGAGCATCCACGCATTATCTATACAAGGAAGTTCTTGCATTGCTCTACCTTTTAGTACCGTCTGATTTTCTCTTACCTGAACTAGTGATTTGATATTGATAAATAATTCTCGCATTAACAATTGTTGAATTAATTTCCAATGATACAAATTTTTCCTTTTTCAGAAAAGAAGAATTAGGTCTGTTTTAGGTTTTTTGAAACATTCATTCTGAATTTTAAGTTTACTTTTGTAGCAAAAATTGATTAAGTGAGACATTTGTTGAGTTTTATTTTCGCAGCTATTTTCTTGGGCTTTATTTTTCAAAGTTGCGAGAGCGAGTCTAAGCTAGAAAAAGAAATAAAAAACCTTGACATCAAGTTAAAAATGCAGCGTTTTGACTTAGAATTTGCAGATGCTAAACCTCAGGATTTGTCAAGGCTTAAAGCTACTTATCCTTACTTATTTCCTGCTCAATTTCCTGATTCTGTATGGACGCAAAAAATGCAAGATACAATCCAATTAGAGATAGAAGCGGAAGTTATAGCAAAGCATGAAGATTTTACTGAAAATTTCGGTCGCTTGTATCGCTTTTTTCAGCATTTACATTACTATTTCCCTAGCTTGCAAATCCCAAAGATTGTTACTTTAGCTGAAGAAGTTGACTACCAAAATAAAGTTATTCTTAATGATAGTTTGTTGTTTATTTCTCTGGACAACTATCTTGGTGGAGAACATCATTTCTATTCAGGAATATACCAATATATAGCCAAACTTCAAGATGATGCTTATTTAGTTAGCGACGTGGCAGATGAATTTATTGACGAATTAATACCTCCTTTAAAAGAAAGAGATTTTCTTTCAATAATGATTTATTACGGCAAAAAGTTATACTTGAAAGATAAATTAATGCCTTTTGAAGCTGAGCACACACGTATTCATTACGATGAAGCACAATTGGATTGGGCCTTTGCTAATGAAGAGCAGATTTGGCAGTTTTTTGTTGAAAAAGAATTACTTTTTAGTACCGATATAAATCTAAGAACAAGGTTCATCAACCTCGCTCCTTATTCTAAGTTTTACTTAGAACTAGACTCAGAAAGCCCTCCACGACTAGGACAATTTATAGGTTGGCAAATCGTACGCGCATATATGGCAAAAAACAACGATGTAAGTTTAGAAGAACTTATTCGCGAAAATCCTACGCATATTTTTAATAATTCAACATATAAACCCAAAAGATAATGGCACATAAAACCTCCGAAATTGCAATACAGGTTACAACCGACGAAAATAGAATTCCTGATAAAATTAATTGGTCTGCTGAAGATGGTGGAGTAAACAATGAAGCAGCAAAAGCTGTTTTGCTTTCGATTTGGGATCACGAAAACAAAGAAACTTTGCGTATCGATTTATGGACAAAAGATATGCCCGTAGATGAAATGAAGCAGTTTTTTCATCAGACTTTAGTTACTATGAGTGATACCTATTACCGAGCGACTCAAGATGAAAAAATGACAGAGACCATGAAAGATTTTTGTGATTATTTTGCTGAAAAATTAGATTTGAAAAAGCAGTAGTTTTATTTATAAATCGAATCAACGGTATACATTAAAAGCATTTTTCGCATGTTTGAAAAATGCTTTTATAAATTCGCTAGAAGATAAGGATACTATTATACGTAAATCTTCTGCAAATCTTGTCTCTTCGTCTAAAAACCGAAGTAAAATTTCAATTGGAACTTTGTTGTAAAGCCTATTAAACAATTCTTCTCCAAACTCGTTCTTATTTTTTAAAACCTCTAAAAATAAACTGTCGTAATGTTGGTATTTTTTTTTATAAATTCCTTGAGTAATAGTTTTATCGTTAATTAAATTTTGAACTATCAAGCTAGATTTTTTTTCAGCATGCTTGAAGGAATAACCACTAGAAGCTTTTACCCATCCACCTCTTGTTCCTATATTGATAATGCGTTCTGAATTGAGTTTTTCAAAAGGATAGTTACTCATTGGTATATATCCTTTTTCAACTGAAGTAATAGTATAACTCACATCACCTAAAGAGTTAGCAATGTAATTTTTAATATAATAATCATACACAGATTCTTCTACAATATTTGGAGAAAAGTAGGTGTATTCTAATAAGGCTTTTCGCTTTGAAAAAGGAAGAATGTACATAAAAGAAGTGCTATCGCCATCTTTGATACTATAGTCCATCATGGTGAAAACATTTTCATCAAAACAATCTTTCTCAGTTTCAATGAACCAACCTTTAAAGTGTTGCCATACAAGTTTAGAAGGGTGACTTTCTAATTCTTTTTTTGAAGGCAATCTAGAATCAAAAACAAAGTCTACTAAAAAGTTATTTTCTTTTAAATGAACTTCAACTTTTGTTGAATTTTCTTTTAAAGAAATTACTTCATCATATATAAACTTTATGCGTGAGTCTTCAGAAAGTTCTTTTCTGCAATAGTAAATAAAATCCTTAGCAGCTATACTTTTATAAATAAACGGATTTAAGTCAATTTGAATGGTCTTTCCTTTCGCTGTAAAAAATGTTTTGTTCCATTTTTTTAGACAGATATTGTCCCAATTTCCGCTACCCTTTTCCCAAAAAGACCAAGTTTTTTCGGGGAAATTGTCTTTTTCTTTTTCAAAAATAAGTAACTCATCAAAGTCAAAATTTGGGTTCTTCTTCATAGCCATAGCTAAATGAAGTCCTGAAGCACCGCTTCCAATAATGGCGTATTTTTTATTAGAAGTAGACATAAAAATATATAAAAAATACTAATTGAACAGCCAACATATGAGCGCTAAGCACAAAGTTTCCTTTGATGTCAAATCGGTGATAGAGCAGCTGAAAAGCATAGGCAAAGGCTCCCCAGGCTAAGTAGTTATCAATAGGTGCAATACCTCCCTCAAATTCCCAAAAATCAAAAATTGGAGCAATTTTCTCCATAAATACATCAAGTATCAACATGAGAGAAGTTCCTATAAGGGCTTTAAGCCACATATTAGATAAAAATTTGGAGGCAATACAACCTGTAATAAATGTAAGCATTGCCCAATTAGCTCCAATTAGCCAAGGAACACCAAAGAATTTAGTTCCTAAGTTTTCTCCATAGGAATAACTGCCGAAAAATAAACCATAATTTACTCCAAGGTACTCAGCAATAAAACCTAAAATACCTACAATGAGGAAAATGCTTATTTTTTTGATTGTATCTAAAGGAAAAAACAACATCAAAACCATTATGAGTACAAATAAATTCATACTGGTTCGACTTACAAACCTCTCTTTATATCCAAGACTAATCCCAATAATTCCTGAAATATGGAAGAGCCAAAGCAATCCGATTCCTATTTGTGTATTTGATGGTCTATTCAACATTCTTTATAGCTGTAATTTTGTGGTTTTAAGTATAATCATATTTTAAATGGCTTAGCTAGGGTAGTATTTTTTGGTTAAATCTCCAACTATTTTAGCAGACAACAAACATAGCGGAATCCCACCTCCGGGATGAACTGAACCTCCGCAGAAAAATAAATTGGGATATTGTCTTGAAAAATTAGGGTGTCTCAAGAAAGCTGCAAATTGATTGTTACTTGACGCACCATATAAAGAGCCTTTATGAGAACGTGTATCGCTTTCTATTCCTGAGGGGTCCCAAATCATTTCTTCTTCGATAAGTTGTTCTAATTTTACTCCTAAAATTTTATTCAGTTTGTTTATTATATTTTTCTTGGTCTTTTTGGCTATTTCCTTCCAATTTTGACCTTCATGTGTCGGAGTATTAACCATAACAAACCAATTTTCGCAACTTTCAGGAGCATCATTTTTATCTTCTTTTGAAGTGATATTTACATAAACCGTTGGGTCTTCACAAATATCTTTCTGTTCAAAAAGGTGAGAAAATTCATTTGCGTAATCTGATGAGAAGAAAATATTGTGCAAATCTAATTCAGGGAATGTTTTTTTGATACCCCAATAAAAAATCATGGCGGAGCTAGAGCGTTCTTGTCGCAAGGTTTTTTGTGGTTGTTTGGCCTGTTGTAGTAAATTATGATAACTTCCAAACACATCCATATTAGAAACAACAATATCTGCCTCATGAAGGTGACCATCTGCTTGTACGCCTAAAACTTTATTGTATTTGGATTTTATATGTTGGACAGGTGTATTTAGAAGAAATTTTACTCCTTTGTCTTCTGCTAAGCGAGTTAAACTTTGGGAGATTTCATGCATTCCATTTTTGGGATAATACGTACCAAAGTGCATTTCGAGATGAGGAATCATTGACATTATCCCCGGTGTTTTATAGGGGTTTGAGCCGTTGTATGTAGCGTAGCGATTGAAAAGTTGAACCAATTTTGGATTTGAAAAATAATTTTGGTTCACTTCATGCAAGCTCTTAGAAATATCTAATTTATGAAGTTGAAAAATTGCTTTGAGTGTTGATATAGATAAATACGTAGACACTTTATGCAATGATTTTTCTAGAAATAAATTCGCTGTTAAATCGTACTTTTTTTTATTTTGTTCTAAGTAAGCTTTGATTTGCTCGGGTTTCTCTTCAAAAAAGTCAGTAGCTTCAGAAATAAATTTTTCTTTATCAGCAGTTACCTGAAATGTAGCACCATCATCCCAAAAATAATTACAAATAATCTCTTTTTGGTGGTAGTTGAAATAATTTAAAGGGTTTTCATTGTACAACTCAAATAACTCATCTACAAGATGAGGCATAGTGAAAAGAGATGGTCCCATATCAAAACGGTAGGCTCCTAGTTTTTTCGCATGAAGCTTGCCACCTGTGTATGCATTAGCCTCGAATACAGTTACATCGTAGCCTTGATGATTTAGTCTTAATGCACTTGCGATTCCTGCGATTCCTGCGCCTACGACAATAGCTTTTGGAGTTTCTTTTAGTCTCTTAGTATTCATTTATGGAATTATGTGTGGCTTTTGAACCCTTTTTTTAATTAACCTTGATATGCAACTACTCTTTTCTTTTATAAATCAATAAAGCAAAGTTACTTTGTTTACTAAGTATATTGACTGATTTTAGGTAGAATATTGAAAAGTTGTTACAATCACTCAGATCTAATTCTAATTTTGGAGTCAAATCATTTTAATCATTGCTTAAATGTTTTTGATATTGATGTAAAT
>SKIG01000112.1 GCA_007116535.1 Psychroflexus sp. | reverse complement strand
GCTTTGAATTTCCTTTTTCAATTCTGGTAGTTCTCGAATTATTATCGTCCAAATAACTTCGTCAGAAATGCTATCATATTCGTGAGCGATTCTATTTCGAGTTCCGATTATCTTTTGAGCATTGTTGATTTGAAAATCAGATTCTTTATGTTTTACTATTCGGTTTATTGCTTCTCCGATTATCTCAATATTTCGTTCAACTGCTTTTTTGGTTTTTAGGTCTTTTTGATACTCAAAAAAATCTCTTTTTTCGGGTAGAAACTCAAATATTTCGTCAATAGATTTAACTATGTCTTCAAACCAAGAATTAATTCTATTGTCCATAAATCAGAATTTTTGTGCTATCAAGCTCTTTTCTGAAAAATTGATTTTTTATTCCACGTTCTTCGATTAAGTCAATTTGTCGCTGAAGTAATTTTTCTAAACTTTCTTTGAGTTGAAAATATAAGTCCGTGTACTTAAACGGATCCGTTTCTTCAAAATCTACAACAAAATCGATGTCAGAATCGTCTTTAAAATCATCACGAGTCACAGAGCCAAAAGCGGAAAACGTTTTGACTTTGTATTGCTTACAAAGTTTCTTAATTCGATTAATGTTTTTTTCAGATATTTTCATAAGACAAAAATACTCAAATTTTAGTTCAAATCATTATTTGAAAGTTTTTTTCAGCATTAGCCACAACGGTTCGTGGCTTTGCGTAGTTGCGGATTAAAAGTGCTTCATTTTCAGTTTTGTACAGACTTTCATTGAAAACACTGACCTTTGAATTAGCACTGAACCCGCTATTTCTTATACACGCTGTTAGCTCTCGTTTTTATCTTTCATTTTTAGAAAATTTAACGGTGTCATAACTGCAATTGAAGAGTTCCTATAATCTTTTATATTCCGAGTAATAATTGCATCAATGTCTTTAATTGTCAGCGCACAAGAGTATTGAATAGAGTCTTCATAGTCTGTAAAATTATTTTTTAATGCTTGAATAATTTCCTTTTTTGTCGTTCCGACAATTTCTGTCATTTCAGTTAGTGTTTCTATAACTTCAAGTGTTTTTTTTTGTCCTAAAAATCTTCTGACTATATAGTAAATATTATTGATACTTACAGCTGATAAGTATAATTTTACAGTTCCTTGTTCATTTAGTTCAAAAAGTTCGCTTGCCGGATTTGCGTGAGGCTCTCGGTCAGTAAAAAAGTCAATTACTACATCTGAATCTACAAAAAGTTTATATTCCATATTTTTTTGAAAGTTCTTCAGTTAAAATTTGTTTGTAGTCAAAGTTGTCTTCAGTTTTAATAATTCCTCTTAGTTTTCTAACTTTGGATGAAAGTTGTTTTTCCTTGATTTTCATTCTTTTGACAGTAACAAACTTAAAATAGTTCTCAACCATTTCCGATAGACTTTGTCCTTTATCTTTTGCATATTCTTTTGCAATTTCAATAATTTCCCGTTCTATTGTTAAGGTTAATTAAGTGTTCATTTTAATTATATTTTTAACAAAATTACGTGTTTTATTTCACATATATAATACGTGTAGTTTTTAAATGAGTGCTAACGGTTAGGTATAAGCATAGTAAGGGATTTGTTTGCTGATAGTTACGTTTTAAAAATATCTTTTATAAACACTAAACTGAAATTTGTTTTAGCCTTAAACCCTTATTATGCTTATACCATGTTACCCAACGTATTCATTATTCAAATTCAATGGGTTTATCAGTTATAGGTATTTTGACTATATGAAACGGTTGAGTAATTACAGAGTTAATAGCTTCTGTTTCTGTTTTCGAAACCATTATATCTGTAGTGTTTTCCTCAATATTTATTATTTCAACTTCCCAACCACTTGGTTTAACTTCTAAAAAAATTCCAATTACTATATAGGTATTAAAGTCAATATTGGTTTCTGAAAATAGAGTTGTTACATTACTGTATGAATCCATTTGTGTCATAAGGTTTTGCCAATCAGTTGTGTTATCAATAACCATATTTGATTGAGCAATTCCTTCTGTACCATTTCCAAATAAACCTCCTTTGCCTATTTCTGAAAATGTTATAGGTGTAGATTGGATTGTTGTACTATCATCATCACTGCTACAAGAGGAGGTAGCAAGAAAATACTTAAAATTAAAATTATTGTTTTCATTTTGAATATATTTTATATTAAACAAAAAGAGTTAGGGCATTTGCCCTAACTCGTAAAATTCTTATTGTTTTATTAATGTTTTTGCATCAACTATTTCTCCGTTGCTATCTCTTTGTCAAATTCACTTTCGCTTAAGACTTCACCATTTTCAGATTGGATTTTTCCGTTCTCAATTTTTCCACTAAAATTAGTCTTTCAATTAAATCGTCAATCGAAAACTGTTCTGGAAAACTATCAATTTGTTCTTTCAATTTTCTTTTAGTTATCATAGTAAAATTTTAAATATACGAAAGATTTTATTTCAACGGAAATTTCGTTTTATATGCAAGGTAACATCGAGTAATAAAAGAACATTTAAAACACAAAACAACCATACTGCAAGCACTAAACAGCCATTTTTGTTATGCGCTGTTGCCTAGCGTTTTAATTTACCTCTTTTACTGTAATTTCAAAACTAAACAAAGGTGAAGGACCTTGAGTTGGAGAATACTTTTTAAGAATATCTTGATAATCCACCCATTCATTTGCAAAAATATTTTTTATAAATAAATCTCCTTTAGCTCCCTTTTTTTCAAAATATAAACAAGGATTAATTG